>JBEKVL010000062.1:0-14190 GCA_049514055.1 Tepidisphaeraceae bacterium
GACACGCCCGAGAACACCCTCTGGAACATGGCCAGGCAGTATCGCCTGGCCGAGGTGCTTCCCGCTGAACATGCCGTGCAGGGCGAGATTGTCGGCCCGGGCGTGCAGGGTAATCCCCTGCGCCTGCCACGGCACGAGTTGTACGTGTTCAATGTCTACGACATCAAGACCGGCCGATATCTCGACTGGCCGGCACTCGTCGATTTCTGCGATCGCCTCGGCCTGAAGCGCGTCCCCCTGGTGGATGGCAACTTCACGCTCGACCGCGACGTGGCCGGCCTGCTCGCGCTCGCCGATGCGCCGAGCCTGCTGAACCCGGCCGTGAAACGCGAAGGCATCGTCATTCGTCCGCTGACCGAGCAGCGGGACATCATCGACGGACAGATGTCGCGGCTGTCGTTCAAAGCGATATCGAACGCGTACCTTCTTGCGGAGAAGGAATAGCACTACAATCCCGGCCTATGATCTCCGCCATCACCGGCGACTTGAAGAAAGTGGACGAGGACCGCGTGCATTTGCAGGCGGGGCCGATGACCTATGAACTGCTGGTTCCGGCGGCCGACGCGGCGGATTTGCAGTCCAGCGTCGGCCAGCAGATGACCTTTCATACGCTGTGCTATCTTGAAGGCGATCCGACTCGCGGAAACATGCAGCCGCGGTTGATCGGGTTCCTGCGGCCGGCCGACAAACGATTCTTCGAACGGTTCACCACCGTGAAAGGGATCGGTCCCAAGACCGCCCTCAAAGCCCTGACCATGCCCGTCGGCCAAATCGCCCAGGCCATCGAGGAAAAGAACACGCGGTTCCTGACCGAGCTCAAGGGAGTCGGCAAGCGGACGGCCGAGTTGATTGTGGCCGAACTCGCCGGGAAGGTGAAGGACTTCGCCACGGGCGTCGGCACGAAGAGCGCGACCGCCCTGACACCCCGGCCGGACCATGAGGAGTACGCGATTGCGGGCCTGGTGGCCCTGGGCGAACCGCGGGCGATCGCCGAGCGCCTGCTGGAGCGAGTGAAACAGAACAAGCCCACACTGAAGACGGCCGGCGAATTGATACGCGAAATGTTGAGTCTGCGTGCCGCGTAGTGAAGGTCCGGATTATGGCGTAGGAGTTGGCTGATGCCCCGCGAAAGAATAGTCAGTGGCGAAGCCCAGGGCGAGGTTGAGAACCAATTCAACTACGCCCTGCGCCCGCAACGTTTCGAGCAGTACATCGGCCAGGAGACCCTCATCCGCAAACTCCGGATCGCGGTCGAGGCGGCCAAGTCCCGCTCGGAGCCGGTCGAGCACGTACTCCTCCACGGCCCGCCGGGTCTGGGCAAGACCACACTGGCTCACGTCATCGCCAATGAGGTGCGGGCTCAGGTACACGTCACCAATGGCCCGGCGCTGACCAAGGGCGCGGACCTCGTTGGCATCCTCACCAAACTCAACCGCGGCGACGTGCTGTTCATCGACGAGGTCCACCGTCTGCCCGCAATCGTCGAAGAGTATCTCTACCCGGCAATGGAGGATTTCAAGGTCGACATCACGCTCGACGCGGGCATGCACGCCCGGACTCTCACCATGCCGTTGCCGCCGTTCACGCTGATCGGCGCCACCACGCGTATCGGCCTGCTCACCGGCCCCATGCGCAGCCGCTTCGGCCTCGTCAGTCACATTGAGTTCTATGCCCCCGAGGCGCTGCACGAAATCCTGCGGCAGAACTCCGCCCTGCTGAAGCTGACGGCCGACGACAAGGCCCTCTGGGAACTCTCACGCCGCAGCCGGGGCACGCCCCGTATCGCCAACCGGCTGCTGCGTCGCGTGCGTGATTTCGCCACCGTTGAGGCCAAGGGCACGCTCTCGCTGGAAGTCACCCGAGAGGCGCTCAAGCTCGAAGGCATCGACGACCGCGGGCTCGATGACCAGGACCGCTCCTACCTGCGGACGCTGATCGATGTCTACGGCGGCGGCCCGGCCGGTGTCGAGGCCATCGCCGCCACGATGGGCGAAGAAGTCGACACCCTGGTCGACGTGATTGAACCATATCTGCTCCAGACGGCCCTGGTCACGCGCACGCGACAGGGCCGCCGGGCGACCAGGACGGCCTACGAGCATCTTGGCGTCAAATATGTCCCGCCGGCCGAACCGGCCGAGGAGCCGCACGGATTGTTCGGCGAAACGCCCGCCGAATGACAACCGGCCCGCGTGCCGTGCGTATCCAATAGGGTGGGCACTGCCCGCCAGCACCGACCGGAGGTGGGCGATGTCCACCCTGCAGTATCCCGACGGAGGTTTCATGCGCAAGATTGGCCTGGTTGTTGTCATTGTCCTGGCTTGCTGGTCTGCTGTGCCGCGAGCCGCCGAGACGCCAGGGACACAGCCCACGTCACAACCGAGCGTCTTCGATCTGCCCGCCATCCAGGTCAACGAGGCGGCCGCGCAACAGATGGCCGCGGCGCTCTTCGCGCAGCACGATTACGCCCAGGTTGAGAGGCAGCTCAAGGCGTTCGTTGCCCGCATTCCCTTCGACTACACGGCCTTCTATAATCTCGCGTGCGCCCAGGCCCGGCTGGACAAACTCGACGAATCGCTCGATAACCTCGAGAAGTCCGTGGAGCTCGGCTATCGCGAGGCGGCCCACATCGAGACCGACGAGGACCTCAAGCCACTCCGCGACAAGGACCGTTTCGCCGCGATCGTCGAGAAGGCGAAACAACCCCTGACCCGGCCGGCCGGAATCACCTACCACGCCGAACCGGAGTCCGCGAAGAACGGCCAGGTCCTGATCAGTGAGAAGAATGTGCTGTGGGACACCCGGTTGGGATCGTTCTACGGGCTCTTCAAACTCGACCGCGAAGTCACCGTGAACAAGCCGATCATCAACGGCTTCGGGGAAACCGGCGACCTGCTGCGTGAGTGGTACAAGGAAGGCACGGCCGCCGGCAATAACGGCGACCTCTACGACAACCACGATGGCGACCATTCCGCGCTGAACATGGGCAATTTCCCGCAGATGACGCGTATCCAGTTCGCCGACGCGGCCAAGAAACGGGGACTGCATTACGGGTTGCAGGTGGCATTTCTCTACAACGGTGTGACCATCGGCAACTCCTCCACCGCGCTGACGGCCGGCCCGCTCTGGCGCAGCCAGGGACGCCATGCCCTGACCCAGCAGGGAGTCCCCGCGCGACTGTACCTGCAGTACATCGGCAACCACCTCTACTTCTATCCATCGCACCACGACCATCTCGTCGGACACAACGGCAAGGACGGCAAGGGCCACGGCGACGTGCTGACGGCCAACACGCCGTACATCATCCTCTCGCAGGGGTCGTCCGGATCGGACCAGCCGTTCATGAACGCGGCGGCGGCCACGCTCGCCGCGTTCCGGCCGGATGTGAAGCAGAAACTCGCCAAGAGCGGCATGCTGATGCCGGCCGTGCAGTGGGCATTCCGCATGAGCAACAAGCCCGTGCAGAAGCCGGAGGACTACCTTAAGGGCGAGGCTCATCCGTCGGTCTTCGACGCCCAGAACCTGGACATGACCAGGATGGTGAGACTCGCCCACGACCTCACCGAAGACAACCTGCCGCCACGGGTGATGATCCGCTTGGTGCAGGAAGACCAGCCCAAACCCGGCGTGGATTTCTTCGATTCCGGCGGCGAGAAGATCTTCGAGACGCCAGGCGCGATTGCCCGGGTCATCAAGTCGACGCAGTACGCCTGGCACATGACCGTCAGCGCGGAGACGAGCAAGGATCTCAACGGCAAAGCGCTGACATACCACTGGGCCGTGCTGCGGGGCGACGCGGAGGCGATCCAGATCAAGAAACAGAACGAGGCCGGATCGGTGGCCGAGATCGTCGTGCCATATCACGAGCGCCGCCCGGTGACGCCGGGTTCGGCGCTGGAGTCCAACCGCGTGGACATCGGCGTCTTCGTCCACAACGGCACCTGCTACTCGGCGCCGGCGTTCATCTCGCTGAACTATCTCGACAACCAGAAGCGGGTGTACGACGAGCAGCACCGCATCGTCTCGGTCGACTATGCCGAGCCTGAAATCTCAAAGAACTACATTGACCCGCTGCTCGATGCGAGGAAGGACTGGCGCGACGACTATCACTATGCGGAAGATGGCAAGCTCCTCGGCTGGACGCGCACCCGCGGCGACAAACACGAGGAATTCACGGCCGATGGGCTGCTGGTGGTGACCAAAGACAGCGCCGGTAATGCCAAGACGACGGCCAAGGTGCGATACGTACCCAAACGTGCCTCCGACGGCATCATCACGCTCGAAGAGGCCCGGTAGGACAGACATTCCTGTCTGTCACCCCGTATGCATTCCTGTCTGTCACCCCGTAGACGTTCCTGTTCGTCATCTCAGAAACTCATTGCCGCTTTCAACTCAGCATACCGCTGATCGATCTGCTCGCGGGAGGTGTTCTGCAAGCCGGCCAGCGAGAAATCCGAAATCGTATAGCTCGCCACTACAGTCCCATACGCCATCGCCCGCCGCAGCACCGACGTGTGCAGCGAATTCTGCGAGGCCAGGTAGCCCATCATGCCGCCCGCGAAGCTGTCGCCGGCGCCGGTGGGATCGATGACCCGCTTGGCCGGATAGGCGGGCAGGACGAACGTGTCAACGGCCGAGCAGAGCATCGAGCCGTGCTCGCCCTTTTTGATGACCACGAACCTCGGCCCCATCTTCAGCACATCCTGCGCCGCCTCGATGAGATTCCTCTTCCCCGTCAGCATCCGCGCCTCGCCGTCGTTGAGCACCAGGCCGTGGATCTTGCTCAGCAACTTGCGAAGTTCGGCCTGCTCGTTGGCGATCCAGAGGTTCATCGTGTCCGCCACCGCAAGCTGGACGCCCGAGAGCGACGCGAGCATCTCCTGCTGCAGCAGTGGATGCGTGTTGGCCAGGAAGACGTACTGGCTGTCGCGGAAGCCCGCGGGAATCCTCGGGGCGCGCTCGGCCAAGACGTTTAGATCCACCTGCACCGTCTGGGCCTCGTTCAGGTCCTTCACATACGACCCATGCCAGCGGAAGGTCTTGCTTCCCTTGCGGGTTTCCAGCCCCGAAATATCCACCGGCCGGCCCTTGAGCGCATCGTAGATCATCTGCGGCGCATCCTCACCCACCGCGCCGACCAGTCGCACGGGCGTGAAGAATGAGGCGGCATAGGAGAAGTAGATGGCGCTGCCGCCGATGACGTTCTCGCGCTTGCCGAACGGAGTTTCGAGGGTGTCCAGACCGATAGAACCGGTAACCAGAAGTGACATGGGTGTTTCCTGTTGACTGAGTCCTGAGTGCTGGGTCTCATCCGAAAGTCGCCCCGGGAAGCTGGCGAATTTTCACGCGGCTTTCCGTGACCGAATACAGCCGGCGGGGCGAGAGCCTTCGATAGCGCGCAAACAGCCGGTTCACCGCGTCATCCTGCTCGACATCGCCGCCGGCCAGTTGCAGGAAGACGATGGTCCGGGAGAAGTGGGCCTGAATCTCGAAAATGTCGCGGGCCATGGCCGGATCGTTGGAGATGATGTCCCACTGCTTGTCCTCAACGGCTCGCAAGAGGTCGGCCAGCGACACATCGGCCGGCAGCCCAAGCTCTTCGAGCTTGTGGACCTTGTGCTCATGCCGGACGAGCGCGTCGGCGACAGCGGGAGTCAGCGAGCCATGGAGAAGCCATTGCATAGGGCGGGGATCATCGGGGGTATTGGCGGGAAATGCAAATCGCGCTGCCCGGACGGACGGCAACGGAAGAAGATTGAAGACGAAGGCACGAATACACGAAGCGATGTTTGGCGATTAAGCGTAATTCGTGGCAGCACGTCGAACACCCAGCGCGCTGGGATCTTTGTGGTTCAATCCGCATGGGAAGAAGGTGAACCACAGAGATCACCGAGACCGGTCTGGAACGAGAAGGCGTGTTCGCGAAGAAAACTCCCGGTAAACCCATGCATGCGGCCCGATCAACGATTCGTGGAACCTTTTCCGTCCTGGGACTCCTTCCCTCCCGAGTTTCCCTCAAGCGCCGCCCAAACCTCTTCTTGGCCGACCCCAAGTAGGCGTCTTGCGACCCTCCCCAACCCAGTCCTCTAATCCATCGCACCGGAAATCGTGGTGCAGGCTGGCAGCCTGTATCACAACCGAAATGCCATTTGCGCCGCATTTGAGCACTCCCCTGTTGACGCTAACCCATGCCATACCCGATGATCTTGCACCGCATGAACCCCACATGGCTCACTCTCGCCGCCATAACGCTTGCCGCTATCGCCGCGGCGGCTCAGCCCGCGAATTCGCAAGGCAAGCCGCCCGCCAGGAAACCCACTTTCGACACCCGCCCCGGCCAGCGGCTCCAACGACTCGGCGATGAGATCATGGTCTGCGGCCAGCTCTTCCACACCGGCACGCGCATCGTCCTCTGGACCGACCCCGGCGGCTACGACGCCTATCGCGTCGAGCGACGCTTCTCAAAATGGGAAGCCGCCGACTGGCAGGCCACCACGCGGGCATCAGAGGCAGCCCGGGAGAAAGTGCCCAACCGGTACAACATCCGCGAGTCCGTGCTGACGCCCGAAGAGTTCGATCGTGTCCGCGGCGGCGGCTGGGATCTGCCGCTTCTCCAGGACAAGGTCGATCAGTTCGTTCTCCACTATGACGTCTGCGGCGTCTCGCGGCTCTGTTTCCAGGTGCTGCAAGACAACCGGTTTCTGTCGGTCCACTTCCTGCTCGATATCGACGGCACCGTCTACCAGACGCTCGACCTCAAGGAACGCGCCTGGCATGCGACCGTCTCCAACTCCCGCTCGGTCGGCGTCGAGATCGCCAATATGGGCTCCTACGCGGCCAACGACACCGACCCGTTCAAAATGTGGTACACGAAAGATGCCGACGGCAAGATGCGCATCGCCATACCCGATCGCCTCGGCGATGGCGGCGTGCTGACGCCCAATTTCATCGGCCGGCCCGCGCGCGACAGGCTCGTCTGGGGCGACGTGCAAGGCAAACGCCGCCGCCAGTGGGATTACACG
This sequence comes from Tepidisphaeraceae bacterium, assembly GCA_049514055.1. Taxonomy (GTDB): domain Bacteria; phylum Planctomycetota; class Phycisphaerae; order Tepidisphaerales; family Tepidisphaeraceae; genus JANYKD01. The sequence continues at coordinate 7,020 of JBEKVL010000062.1, forward strand.
CCCGAGCAATATGAAGCCCTGACGAAACTCACGGCCACGCTCTGCACCGTGCTGCCGAAGATCCGCTGCGATTATCCCAGGGATGATCAAGGCCGCGTCATCACCCACAAACTGGACGACGAGACCCTGGAGAAATTCCAGGGCGTGCTGGGACACTATCATGTACAGGCCGACAAACAGGATCCCGGGCCGGCCCTGCAATGGGACCGCGTGATCAACGGCGCCCGCAAGCTCATGGAACCGCATCCGACGCCGAAGGATCCGCCGACTCCCAGGCCCATTGAACGAGTTTCAGAGACCCGTCCGGCGAAAGACGATAATCCGCATGGAGTGGGACCGGCCAGTAATTTGGCCCATGACCGGCCGGAACTCCTGCGGCCACTGGAAGGCCCAACCTCTCGCCCAACGACCCGAAAATCTCCGCCAGAGCCTGATCCTGAGTGATCGTCGGCCGGAGCGGAATCTTCTGCGACAGGTTCTCACGGTCGACCACCAGCGGGACATCATCCTTGCAGTTGTGGAAATCGCCGAGAACGATCCCCCTGGCATCCTTGAGCACGCCCGATTGGAGGAGTTGCGTGAGGCAGCGGTCCAGCCGATACCACGGCTCGCCTACGTCTTCGATAAACAGCAGTCTCCCGGTCGCGTTCACCTGGTACGGCGTGCCGCATAGGGCCGCCAGAACCGTGAGGTTGCCACCGACGAGCTCGGCGATGATCGCTTCTTTCGGAGCCGGTGTCAACCACTGCAAATGTTCGAATCGCAGTGATCCGGGCCTGCCGCAGAGGCAGTTGGCCAGGGCCTGCCACTCGTTGCGATTGGCCCCGAAGCCGGGCGAAGACGGCATGGGCGCGTGCAACGTGGCCCAGCCCCAGCGCTGATGGACGTAGGCGTGCAGCGCGGTCAGATCAGAATACCCCACGAGCAGCTTGCGCGCCGGCACGCCGACGACGGCCGTCAACTCATCCAGCATCGGCAGCAGCCGGGTCGCTCCGTACCCGCCGCGAGCGGCCATGACAATCTCGATGTCCGAGAACCACGCCCACCGCGACAGCCCTTCCAGCCGCTGCTGGTCGGTCCCGCCGTAGGTGAAATGCGTTGCGAACGTGTGCGGATGGATGTCGCACGGGAAATCGTGCGCCCGCAGCAGTTCGATCCCGCGCATGAATTCATCCCGGCTGACGGTGCTGGAGGGCGCGAAGATGGCGATGCGGGGGTTCATGGATTGGGCCATCGTCCACTGGAATAGCCGCCGGCGGACTTTCCCGCAATGGGATCCGCGATCTTCCGGCTTGCAAACGAGGAGGTCGGCCGCAGCTGAAGCCAAGGAGGCATCCGTCATCCCGCGCATGACGCCGTTGCTCCGGCACGCGCCGGCACCACCCGCCTACTTCGCCATCATCACCCGCTCGATGAAGCCGGTGTCGACGTCGCCGGCGATGAAGCGTTCGTTGGACAGGATCTGGAGGTGGATGGGGATCGTGGTCTTGATGGGCGAAATGTGGAACTCAGAGAGGGCGCGTTTCATGGTCGAAATCGCCTGCTCGCGCGTGGGACGGTGGACGATGAGTTTGCCGATCATCGAGTCGTAGTTGGGCGGAATGCGGTATCCGCTGTAGGCGTGCGTGTCGAGGCGCACACCCAGGCCGCCAGGGGCACGCCATTCGAGGATCGTACCGGGACAGGGGGCGAAATTGCGGGCCGGATCCTCGGCGTTGATGCGGCACTCGATGGCGTGACCGGCCTGCTGGACGTCCTTCTGCCTGAACGACAGCGGCAGGCCGGCGGCCACGCGAATCTGCTCCTTGATGAGATCGATGCCGGTGACGGCCTCGGTGACGGGATGCTCGACCTGGATGCGGGCGTTGACTTCGAGCAGGTAGAAACTCTGGTCCTTGTCGACGAGGAACTCGACGGTGCCGGCGTTGTAGTAGCCGGCGGCCTTGATGAGCCGCACGGCCGACTCGCAGAGCTTCTGGCGGGTTTCGTGCCTGAGGCCGGGGCTGGGCGATTCCTCGACTAGCTTCTGGTGACGACGCTGCATGGTGCAGTCGCGCTCCCAGAGATGGACGGCGTTGCCGTGCTGGTCGGCGATGATCTGGACTTCGATATGCCGGCCGAACTCGATGTACTTCTCGAGGTAAACCGTGGAGTCCTTGAAGGCGTTCTCGGCCTCCGCCTGGGCCTGCTTGATGCCGGCACGGAGGGAGACGTCGTTGTGGGCGACGCGCATGCCGCGGCCGCCACCGCCGGCGGCGGCCTTGATGATGACGGGGTAGCCGATCTTGTGGGCGATTTCCATGGCCTGCTTCTCATCGTCGACGGCGCCTTCGGAGCCAGGCACGGTGGGCACCTTGGCCCTGCGGGCCAGGCGCTTGCACTCGACCTTGTCGCCGACGGCCTTCATGGCGGCCACCGGCGGGCCGATGAACTCGATGTTGCAGGAGCGGCACACCTCGGCAAAGTGATCCTTCTCGGCAAGGAAGCCGTAGCCGGGATGGATGGCCTGGACATCGGCGATCTCGGCGGCCGATATGATGCGGGGAATGTTCAGATAGCTCTCGGCCGGCGGGGCCTCGCCGATGCAGATGGCCTGATCGGCAAGGGTCAGGTAGGCGGCGTCCTTGTCGGCGGTCGAATAGACCACGGCCGTCTGGATCCCCAGTTCCCTGCAGGCGCGGATGATCCGTAGGGCGATTTCTCCACGATTGGCGATGAGTATCTTTGAGAACATGCGAATAGTCGCCAGTTGTTAGTTGTTAGTTACCAGTAGTCTGTTGGTGGTCGCCGCGTTCTCTGGCAACTGGCAACTAACAACTGGCAACTTCCTCACGGCTTCACCAGGAACAGGACCGTTCCGTACTCGACCGGCTGGCCGTCCTGGACGCAAACTCTGGCAATGGTGCCGCGGCACTCGGCCTTGATGTTGTTGAAGACTTTCATGGCCTCGATGAGGCAGACGTCGGTGTCCTCGTTGACCTGCGAGCCGACCTGCACGAAGGACTTGGAATCGGGGCTGGGCTTGGAATAGAACGTGCCTACCATCGGGCTCTTGATCTCCTTCAAGCCGGAGATGTCGTCTTCAGGCTTCCTGGCCGGGGTGGGCGCCGCCGGTGCCACGGCGGACATCTGCATGGGGGGCATCTGGCCGGCTACCATCACGGGGGCGACCGCGCCGCGTTTGAGTACGACCCGCCTGTCGCCATCGCGCAGGGCCAGCGTGTTCAAGTCGTTGGCCGCCATGAGCTTCACAAGCTCCTGGAGCAGACCCGTATCCATCGGACCACGCGATTTCGCCGGACTGTCAGCGGCGGCCGTGTTCGTCTTTTTCTTTTCTTTCAACGTCGTGTCCTCGTTCAATTTCCTTCTTACCCACGGAACTGTCCATCGCTCCGGTCTGAGCCATCGAAACCGTCGCAACGCACCCTGGCGGGTTCCAGGCCGATTACGCGACCTCTGCCCAGGCCATATCTCGGGGCATGCTGCCGAGAACCTCGTGGCCGGTCTGGGTCACCAGCACGTCATCCTCGATGCGAACGCCCCCCTCGCCGGGGAGGTAGATGCCTGGCTCGACCGTCACGATCATCCCGGCCTTGAGCTCCTCAACGGCCGCGCCCTTCGTGCTGCGCATGAAGGGCGACTCATGAACCAACCGGCCGATGCCGTGGCCAATGCTGTGGCCGAAATACTTGCCGAAGCCGGCCTTCTTGATGACGTTTCGGGCGGCAAGATCGACTTCCTTGCCGGTGACACCGGGGCGGATGCGGTCGATACCCGCTTGCTGGGCCTCCAGCACGATCTTGTATATCTCCCGCATCCGCGGGCTGACCTTGCCGATCAGCAGCGTGCGGGTCATGTCGCTGGTGTAGCCCTGGCACACGGCGCCCCAGTCGATCAGAAGCACAGCCCCACTGCGCACCGGAACTTCGCCCGGCCGGTAGTGGCAGAGCGAAGCATTCTCGCCGACACAGACAATCGAGGGGAAACCCATTCCCGAGCCTCCCCGATTGCGAACTTCAAGATCGAGCAGGCCGGTAAGCTGGTTCTCGGTCATGCCCGGCTTGAGGCTGCGACGGACGGCATCGAACGCGTCTTCGGCGATCTTCACCGCCTGACGAACCAGCCCGATCTCGTGTGAATCCTTGATCTTGCGGATGTCGGCGGTAATGCCGGTAACCGGCAGGAGTTTGGTATGTCGGAGCTTGCGGCCGGCCATCTCTTTCTCAATGCCCAGAAGCGCGCCGACAGTTAGGTGGTTGGCCTCAAAGCCAACGCGGCGGACTTTCGCCTGGCCAAAAGCCTTGGCCAATACTTCGTTCATCGTGCCCTTGCGGATGATCCGTTTGAACCAGGGGGCCTGGATATGCGCCTGCTCATCAAAACGAAAGTCCGTCATGATGGTAAGGCCCTTGTCGGTCACCAGACCCAGAGAGTCTTCGCCATCGAATTCGGTAAAGTACGCCAGATCGGTTGGGTGTATAATAAGAAACGCGTCGAGTTTCTTGTTGGCCATGGCCCGACGCAGCGCGCAGAGGCGCAACGGAAGACAGTGTGGAATACGCCGAGCGGTTTGCTGCATCGGAAAGAGCCTCTTCTCGGGTGTCCTGCAAACCCGACGACGGTTAGCAGATGTACGGTGGGCACGGCCCACCATGAACAGTTCGGGGTCTTGCATCCCCGACATCAGTCAGCAATATAGGCAGACAGGCGTAGCTGTCAACGGGCACGCATCGCATCGAAACGCCAGCCTATATCTTGTAGTAGGCCAAACAGGAAGCATACCATAGGTTGTAGCATTAAGCGAGGTGTAAGTTGGCCGAGGAACTGAAAGACAAACGAGAACGGATCGAGCGGCAGTTGCGGGAACTTGGCCGGGTGATCGTGGCCTTCTCGGCCGGCGTCGATTCGACGGTGGTCTTGAAGATGGCGCTGGATACGCTCGGGAAACAGAAGGTGCTGGCGGTGACGGGAGTGAGTCCGTCGCTGGCGTCGCGCGAACTCAACTCGGTACGGAATCTGGCCGAGCGGGTGGGGGCGCCGCTGCGATTGGTCGAGACCAACGAGATGAACAACCCGGCCTACACGGCCAACTCGGCCGATCGCTGCTTCCACTGCAAGAGCGAGCTGTACACGAAGTTGACGGAACTCGCGGTGAAAGAAGGTTTCGGCGCGATCTTGAACGGCATCAATCGCGACGACCAGGGTGACTGGCGGCCGGGGATTGCGGCGGCAACGCAGTTCAAGGTGGTCGCCCCCCTGCTGGAAGCCGGCGTGACCAAGGCGGAGGTGCGCGAACTGGCGAAACAACTCGAACTTCCCAACTGGGATAAACCAGCGCTGGCCTGTCTGTCGAGCCGGATACCCTACGGCACGCCGGTGACGATCAAGTCGCTGGGGCAGATCGAACGGGCGGAGGCATTCCTTTATGACAAGGGACTGCGGGGATTCCGGGTGCGACATCACGGGCAGGTCGCGCGGATCGAAGTTGCCCCGGCCGACATGGCCGTGTTCTGCGCCGACCCGCTTCGGTCAGACGTGGTGTCGCGGTTCAAGGAACTGGGTTATGTGTATGTGACGGTGGACTTGCAGGGGTTCCGAAGCGGGAGCGGGAATGAGGTATTGAAGAGGTAGATGATCTACTGTCCTTTGTCGGCATCATCCGTGGTTCCGACGGCAGTTGGCGCTGGCTTTGCGTTGTTGCCGGCGCCCGGGGTCCTGGGGTCGGTCAGGGCGGTTGCGGGGGTGTCGGTTTCGATTTTCACAGACCAGACGTTTTCGTGGCCGCCACGGTCGCTGACGAAGAAGACGCGGTTACCCGGCGCCCACACAGGTGATGCGTTGAGGCCCAGGCCGTCGGTAAGGCGCTGCCGGCCGGTGCCGTCGGCGTTGACGATCCACACGTCCTGCGCGCGGACGGTCGAGGTGGAATCCGTCCCGTTGGCAAGCATGATCGTGCTGAAGCAGAGCTTGGAGCCATCGCGGTTCCACGAAGGCAAAACAACGGCCGCATTCGAGGCGGCCACGACCTCGGTCAGCCGGTGCGGCTCGCCTTCGACCAGGTCCACGGTCCACAGGCTGAAAGCGCGAGACCCGCGCTGGCGGGCCTTCTGGAAGGCCAGACGATCCACGCCTTTCTGTGGCGAGAAACTGGGGAACAGACCGCAGCCGACCATCTTCCGGGTATTCGCGGCCAAGTCCAGCACCCACAGTTCCCATTGATCGGTCTTGCGCGAGAGCGAGCAGTAGGCCAGCCGGGCTCCATCGGCACTGAACGATGGATGCAACGCCTGCGCGTCGCCATTGGTCAACTGCTGGACACCCTTGCCGTCGATGTCCATGAGGTAGAGATTCCATGTGCCGGTCCGGTTGGACGCAAAGGCGATCTTTTTGCCGTCTGGGGAGAAGACCGGCTGGGCATCGTCGGCCGGGTCGCTGGTGAGTTGGACCACGCTGGATCCATCCACGCGCTGGAGATAGATGTCGGGATGTTCGCTGTGGCGCGTGCTGGCGAACACCATCCACTTGCCGGTCGGGTCGAGTGAGATGTCGGCGTCGTAGCCGTCGTCGCAGATGGTATGCTGCTGCAACGCGGCCTCGCTCGACAGCGAAGCCGCCGGCCGGGCGATCCCGCCCAGGTCGCCGAACGAATTCACGGCCCGCGCCCCGGAGGAATTGCGCTGGATCTGGATGAAGTCCGCGTCGCGAGGCAACGGTGCTGCGGCCGCGGGGGCGGACGGCTGCGGAACGACTACCGCGGCCGAAGGCGGCTCGCGGGTCGCCTTCGATCCCGCAAAGATGCCACAGCCGGTAGTGGACAATGCCACCGCCGAGCCGACTGCGATCACAACCAGACGGATCTTTGTGCTTGGCATGGGAACCTCTTGCAGGCAACGCGACAACCATCACACGTTACAGCCGTCGTTACCGTCGCTATCGACACAATTTCCCATGGTTATGAGAGGCAAGGTCAGCATGTGGATTTCGGGGGTTTATCGGACGGTGAGCGGACAGGGGCAGGCGGTCGAAAAGCGGTGGGCTCGAACGTGCTCGTTTGTGAACCTGGATCCCGATCTATCCGGCCACTTTCACGGCCTGCTTCCGGGCTTGTTCTTCCACGACGCCCATCTGTCGGAAACGCTCGTAGCGGCGTTCGACGAGGTTCTCGACCTTG
>JBEKVL010000063.1:0-14125 GCA_049514055.1 Tepidisphaeraceae bacterium
GCGGGCCCTACGGCCGATACACCGCCGAATTGGTTTCGGTTTCCCAGACTTCGACGCTGACCAGCCGCGCATGCTTGGGCAACACCAGTGACTGCGCTACGTGCCAGGCCACATGCTCGGCCGAGGGGTTCAGGTGGCGGAACGGTTCGACATCGCCGAGGTTCGCGTTGTTCAGCGGCGCCAGCACGGCGTCGACCAGCCGCTCGAGTTCGTGGAAATCCATCACCACGCCGATGGCGTCCAGCGCCGCGGCGGCGACGGTGACCTTCACCTTCCAGTTGTGGCCGTGCAATGGCTCCATGGAGCCGTCGTAGAGCCGCAAAGCGTGGGCGGCCGAGAAGGAGCGGGTTGTGGTGATTTCAAACATTCTGGCTACTCGATGACAGACAGGAATGTCTGTCCTACTGACGACAGACAAGAATGTCTGTCCTACTGCGTCAATGCTGCACCTCTCCCTTGAGCGCATCGCCGCCGACTTCCAGCACCTGGATCGTCGAAATCGTCTTCATGTCCTTGTGATTGGCGTAGGTCCAGACCACCTTCTTGTCCGGCGTGACTTCCAGCAGATGTGGCGCTTTGCCGAGTTGGCCGTGGCCGAGCCAGTTGCAGAGCATCGTGTTGCCATTGGGCAGCCGCTGGATGCCGGCAATGAACTTGAGCGGCGCATCGGGCAGATCCTTGTTGGAGACTTCCCAGACCAGCTTGCCGTCTTTGTCGTACTCGACGACTTTGGCGTCCTTCTTCATGTCGGCCAGCGAGATCAGCGTGTTGCCGTTGGGCAGACGGGCCACGCTGTGCGGCCCGCCGGGGGCCTTGAACTCGGCCACGGTGTTGCCGTCGGCATCGTATTCCCGCACGATTTCCGCGCCGTAGTGGGCCACCAGGAAGTGCCCGTCGGCCAGCCGCCGGGCGTTTCGCATGTAGAGGTGGCCACCGTCTTTCCCTTGGGGCAGGAGGCGGACTTCCTTGACGATCTTGCCGGCCGGATCCACTTCAAGCAGCCGGCCGGCGTTGCACTCGCCGACGAAGGTATTGCCGTCCGGCAGTCGCTGGCAGGCGTAGATTTCGCTCTTGGATTCGTACTTGAAGACCTCTTTCTTGTCGCGGGTCAGTTCCAGCACGCCGTGGCCGGTGGTGAAGAGCAGATTGCCATTAGGCAAGACCCAGAGGTCGTTGCTGGAAGGGGCTTTGTTCTCCCAGGTGATGGCCCCTTCGGCATTCACCAGGAAAACCTTGCTTCCGGTGTAGTCGCAGCAGGCGAATTCGTGGGTGATCTTGGGGGCTTGTGCGAATGTCGTTGTGCAAAAGACGAACGCGACGACACACGCGAAGGGGCGAACGAATGGCCGGATCATGGTCTGCTCCATAAGAATCTGTTTCCTTGGACATACATACCCGGAAACTCCTCGCATGTGTATAATGACGCAAGAGGCCGACCATGAGCACGCTTAAGTCACGTATCGCCGACTTCGAGGCCATGTGGGGCCGGGTCCATCCCGGCCGGCGTATGACCGAGGCGGAATTCGACCGCTGGATCGACGAGGAAACCCGCGCCGAGTGGATCGACGGGGATGTTGAAATGATGGCGCCTGTGGGTTTGGAACACGATGATATCGTTGGCTGGTTGCGGACATTGCTCATGGCTTACGTCGATTACCATCACGTGGGCGTGGTATTCGGCCCGGAGGTTCTGCTCAGGCTGGCCAAGATACGCCGGCAACGGCTGCCGGATATTCTCTATGTCGAGGAGTCCCGCCGATCAATTCTCAAAAAGAACATTGTCGATGGCCCACCCGATCTCATCATGGAGGTCGTCTCGCCCGACAGTGCCGAGCGAGATTGGATGGACAAGTACGCCGACTATGAGCGGGCCGGCGTCCGCGAATACTGGATTGTCGATCCCGACGCCCGGCGGCTGGAGGCGTATCACCTGACCTCGGCCGGGAAGTACCGCCGAATTGCCGCGAAAGAAGATGTCGTGCGATCCAAGGTCGTCCCCGGCTTCTTCATCCGCGAGGCGTGGGTCTTCCTCCCCGGGCCGCGGCCGCTGCTCAAGGCGCTGGGCGAACTGGGGATTCGGGCATAATTTGTGGGGACCTGCGGACATCGGCGGGTTGAATATATTTGGAAATTCGCCTACACTAATTCGAGAAGAGAGGAACACAGGTGGCAGAGACCACGCCCCAAATCAGTTTCGACTTGCCTCCGGCGGCCTATGCAGACTTGAGACAGTTTGCGGAGCTTGCACCGCAACTGGCACCGGTCCTTGTTGCACAGCGCCCCGCGAATTTTGAACGGCGGATGTCTTCCTTGGTCACGCATGTGGCGAAGCATTTGAAGATGCCCGAGGAGAAAGTCCACAGTGCGATAAGAGCGATTCTGGGGATTCGTGGCATCTTAAAGTCTTCTTCGTTGACGGCAGAGGCTCTTTTTGAGGCGATGGAGAGGCACTTCAATGAGCGTAGTGAGGCCGAGTGGACGCCGGATTCGCGGAAGAACTGGGCATCCCACCGCGAGCCCATCTTACAGATACTCCGGCAAACCGACGACGCATTTGGGTTCATCGTCAAGCGTAGAGAGTTGACATACGCTCACGAACGGATTTATCGGTCGTCGCGGTTACTCGTTGACATCCGACCAATATATAACAAGGCTGCGGATGATATCGATGATCTAGTCGTAACGACATCCCTTGTGATTACGTACACAAATGGCGCCGACAACTCAAGGCAGACGGTCCAGTTTGCTTTGGACCGTCGCGATGTATTAGACCTGCTAGTTCAATGTGAGCGAGCAAAGAAGAAGATGAATACGTTGGAAGAGAAATGCGCAAAGGCGCAGTTGCCAATCTTTATTGCCGATACTGAGGCATCATGAGCCAGACTGTAAAGAGAGTTGACCGTTGCGTTCCTGATCCGTCGCGGCGCATTAGGTGGATATCGGACCCACAGCAGCAGCGAACGATCTTGGCGTGGGAATCCGGGGCAGAGATATTGGGGAAGCCCATCACTATCAGCGAATGGACTGACGATTCGTCGCGCGGAGACTCCGAGCAATGGGGATTAACTGATGCCTTGGATCGCATTATCTTCTCGAAGGAGTTACTGTCCGCGACGATTATCGTGGATTCGGAGATACGGAGTGGCGTACCGGTTCTTGTAGGCACACGTTTTCCAATTGCTCGGCTCTTCTCGGAGGTCGCCGCAGGGCGAAGTCTTCCCGAAATAGCGGACGACAAGGAACTGGAGTTGCAAGATATCGAAAGAGTTTTTGAGGCATTTGCCATGTATCTGGGGAGATCGTTTACCTATGAGATTGTTCCAGCTTGATGAGTGCCTCAACAGCAAACTCATTGAGAAGATATGCAACGAGGATGGTGGATACGCGACCCATCGCTTCCCCAAGAAATATCGAGGGAAAGGTGTACAAGATCCATCGATTCTTGCGGAGTTCTTTGCGGTCGGGAAGTGCATCGTCACCAATGATCGCGCCATGTTGGAACATCATGTGCCTGATATCCCAAAACAACATCCTGGATTGGTGATCTTAACCATGGCCCCGTCGCGCCCGCCGCGGGACATTGATGACAAGAAATCTCTCAAGCTATTGGCTAACTTCAAGGCCAGATGTCCGGGGTGGAAGTCAATGCCGATAATCAATTCTGTGATCTGGATTACGGATTGTGCCGTGCAGATATACCACCGAACAGAATCCGATCTGACGCGAGATTTATACTTGGAGTACGACACGGCGGATTTCGAGACCCGTGTCTCCGTCGCATTGGTCCGCAACGCATCCCTGTACGTCGGCTAGGCCGCAGAATAATCTGTGTGCGTTTTGAGTCTTACGACCGCTCACTTCCGCTCCCGTATTCCCCTCCGTTCCCATTCCTGTAAACTATCCCCATGATCTACCGCATCGATGTCTGGACCAAGACCCACGGGCCGGCCGACCTGGATTCCGCCGGCGAGGCCGTGCGCAAGCAGATCGCCGAACTTGGCAAGTCCGTCGGACCCATCAAGACCTGCCGCATCTTCTTTCTCGACACCGACGCTTCCCCGGCCGACGTGCAACGGATCGCCGGCGAACTGCTGGCCGATCCGGTCGTCGATCGCGCCGAGCTCGTCCACATCGCCCCGGCCGAGCCGGGCAAGAGCCGCATCGAAATCCACCTCAAGCCCGGCGTCATGGACCCCGTCGCCGCCTCCACCGAGATGGCCATTCGCGACATGGGCCTGCCCATCCGCGAAGTGCGCACGGGTCGGGCCTACATCATCGACGGCGTGGTTCCCCGGCAGGACCTGCAGTTCATCGCCCACCGCATCCTGGCCAACAGCGTCATCGAGACGATCCTCTTCGAGCCGCTGATCGCCAGGGAATTCCCCCACGCTCCTGCGCACGACCAGAGCGTTCGCCATGTCGAGGTCCGCAACCTGAGCGATGGCCAGCTCAACAAGCTCAGTCGCGAAGGGCACCTGTTTCTTTCGCTGGCCGAGATGAAGGCGATCCAGGACCACTGCAAGACCATCGGCCGCGAACCGACGGACATCGAACTGGAAACCCTCGCCCAGACCTGGTCCGAGCACTGCGTCCACAAGACCCTCAAGAGCGGCATCGAACTGGAGATCCACGATGAAACCGGCAAGATTGTCAGCACTCGCAAGTACCGCAATCTCATTAAGGAAACGGTCTTCCGCAGCACCATGGAACTGATGGAGGAAGCGCAGTTACGCCCAAGTTCAAGGGTTCAAGGGTTCAGAGGTTCAAGGGTTGATCCCGTAGGGTCCGCTTCAGCGGACGCGGGACACCCGGCGGCCATGGTCCGCAGTGCGGACCCTACGCACTCTGACGAAGGTATCGCCGCCGACTTCTGCCTGTCGGTCTTCGCCGACAATGCCGGGGTGATTTCCTTCGACGAAACGGATGCGGTCTGCTTCAAGGTCGAGACCCACAATCGGCCCAGCGCCATCGACCCCTACGGCGGCAGCGCCACCGGTTCCGGCGGCGTCATCCGGGATGTACTGGGCACGGGGCTGGCGGCGCGGCCGATCGCCAACACGGACGTTTTCTGTGTGGCCGATCCGAATTTTGCGACGGATCATCCGCTCCTGGCGGAGAAGGTGGGCAGTGCCCACCCTACCAACTCAGCACCCAGCACCCAGCACTCAGCACTCCCAAAAGGGGTGATTCACCCCAAGCGGATACTCCGCGAAGTGGTCGCCGGCGTCCGCGACTACGGGAACCGCATGGGCATCCCCACCCTCAACGGCGCGGTCTATTTCGACAACCGCTACCTCGCCAACCCACTGGTCTTCTGCGGCTGCGTCGGCCTCATCCCGCGCAGCCGCATCGTCAAGAACTCCAAGTCCGGCGACAAGATCGTCGTCATGGGCGGCCGCACCGACCGCGACGGCATCCACGGGGCGACGTTTTCCTCGGCGCAGCTCACCACCAGCCACGCCGACGAATTTTCCCATGCCGTGCAGATCGGCAACGCCATCACCGAGAAGAAGATGACCGATGTGGTGTTGCAGGCGGCCGAACTCGGGCTGTTCAACGCCATCACCGACTGCGGCGCCGGCGGGCTTTCGTCGGCCGTCGGCGAGATGGGCGAGAAACTCGGGGCGTTCGTCGAACTCGATCGCGTCCCGCTCAAGTACGCGGGGTTGAAATACGACGAGGTCTGGATCAGCGAGGCGCAGGAACGGATGGTCATGGCCGTGCCGCCCGACAATGTCGATGAAGTCCTCAAACTCGCCGCGGGCGAGAATGTCGAGGCCACCGTGATCGGCCACTTCGGCACGGAGAACGGCCAGCTCATTCTCAACTTCGACGGCGTCGAAGTCGGCCGGATGGACATGGAGTTCGTCCACAAGGGCATTCCCATGCCCGTGCGCAAGGCCGTCTTCGTGCAGAAGAAGAACCCCGTCCGCGGCGCGGCCGCCCCGGTGCCCGCGGGCAAGCCGTTGCGTGAACAGTTGCTCGCGGTGTTGTCGCATCCCAATGTCGCCAGCAAACATTGGATCGTCCGGCAGTACGACCACGAAGTGCAAGGCGGGTCGGTTGTGAAACCGCTGCTCGGCCCCGCCCAGGTCGGCCCATCCGACGCCTCGGTGATTCGCCCCAAGCTCACGAGCCGCAAGGGCGTGGTTCTTTCCTGCGGTTTCGCTCCGCACATTGAAGACCCCTACGATATGGCCATCGCCGGCATCGACGAGGCCGTCCGCAACGCCGTCGCCGTCGGCGCCGACCCCAACCGCATGGCCATTCTCGACAATTTCTGCTGGCCGGGCACCAACGATGAAGTAACCATGGGCCAGCTCGCCCGCGCCTGCGAAGCCTGCTACGACGCGGCCAAGGCCTACGGCATCCCCTTTATTTCCGGCAAGGACTCGCTGCACAACCAGTTCACCAACCAGGAGACCGGCCAGGTCATCCGCATCCCCAACACGCTGCTCATCAGCGCCATCGGCGTCATCGATGATGTGTGCAAGTGTGTGACCATGGACTTCAAGTCGCCGGGCAACCTGTTGCTCCTGGTCAGCTGCAAGAACGACCGCGACCTCAAGCTCCTGGCGAACATGCACCGCCGCATGGCGCAGGCCATCGCGGCCGGGCATGTGCGGAGTTGCCACGACGTCAGCGACGGCGGCTGGCTGACGGCGGCCGCGGAGATGTCGCTGGCCTCGGGCATCGGCATCGACCTGCATCCGGGCGTGCCCAGCTCTTTTGACGAGCAGAACGGCGCGTATCTGGTGGAGACGGCCCGCGAGTTTCAGCCGCAGATCGACAAGCTCTTCAGCGGCGTGGGCAACGTCCGCCCCATCGGCCGGACCACAGGCTCGCCGGCATTGTCTCTCGCCGACTGCAAGCTGACGATCGAGGAGATGCGCAAGGCGTGGCTGGGAACGTTGGATTGGTGACTGCAGCCGCGATCGCCGATCGCGGTTCGTTCAGTTGTTCGGTACCTGCCGCGATGACCCATCGCGGCCACAGAGGTGTACGGGCGAGACGCCCGTGCCACAGGTGATTCGGTGAATCAGACACCCTCTTCCAACGCTGCACACGCGATCGCGCCGCGACGTCGGCGATTGCTGTGTATTGTCGCCATCGTCGCCCTTCTCCCTGGCGTCATCGCCATCGTCGGCTCGCTGCGCATGCCCACGGCGCGGCTCGATGTCCCGCCCGCCGGAACCGTGCAGCCATTCGCCGGCCACACGCTGCGCGTCGCCACCTACAACATCCATTCGGGCGTCGGCGAGGACGACCGCTTCGACCTGGCCCGCACCGCCGCCGATTTGAAAGGCTTCGACCTCGTCGGCCTCAACGAAATCCGCGGCGCATTCTCCGCCGGAGGAGACCAGGCCTCGCAACTCGGTGCGATCCTTGGCGAACACGCCATCTTCGCCCCCACCGAGAATCGCTGGTTTCATGGCCATTTCGGCAACGGTCTGCTCCACCGGCCCGATCTCGACGGCTACCAGCGCATTCCAATGGCCGGTTCCCTCGGGCGCGGCAAACGCAACGTCATCCAGACGCGTATCCTCACGCCCGGCAAGCCGATCGGCGTGCTGCTCACGCACATCGACCGCGGCGCCGACCGCGCCGGGCAACTTCAAACCGTGCGGCAGATGTTCCTTTCCCTGCCCGAGCCGGCCATCCTGATGGGCGATATGAACTCCGAGAAGTCCGACCCCCTGATTGCCCCGCTCCGCACGTCACCCGGCGTCACCGACGGGATCGCCCGGATCCTCGGCGACAAAGACCCCTCCGACCGCATCGACTACATCTTCACCCGCGGCCTGAAATGGCGCGATGGCGGCCTGCGCGACAGCAAGGCCAGCGACCACCCGATGATCTGGGGCGAGATGGAAGTGCCGTGACCAATGACCATTTCCCGCCATTTCCCGCTTTGCCTTGTCGCCGGCGCGACGTTAAACTAAACTTCCCGCCCCGGCCGGACTTATGGCTCGTGGACCCGCCGGGCGGAATGTGGCTTGCAGCTATGCTCAACAACACCCCCAAGTCGGTCGTCCTCGGCCTCTACCTCGTGGCCGGTTTGCTGGCAATCAACATTGTCGTCAGCCTCTCCAAATCCGAGTTCCCGGCCATCCTACCGGCGGCCTACGCGCAGCGTCAGGCGCCGATTGCCGGCGGCGCGGGGATATTCGTGATGCCGGCCCAGCTTTCGGGCAACACCTGGGGGTGCTATCTCATCGACGTGGACCGCAGCACGCTCTGCTGCTACCAGTATTTCCCCGGCACGCGCGAGCTGCAGTTCGTTGCCGCCCGCAATTACCGCAACGACACCCAGCTCAGCAACTTCAACACCACGCCGAGTCCCGCGGAGATCCAGAACCTTGTCAACAAGCAGAATCAGGGCGGGCCGGCGCTGCCCGCGCCCCCCAAGACGGATGGTCAGTAAGAGTATAAGATCGAGTAGCTTCAACCGGAGTCGCACCTATGGCCAAGATGTTTTACACCCTCGATGAAACCAAAGCCGCTCTCGGCCGGAACGAGGAAGGCATCAAGCAGCTTGCCCGTGAGGGTCGGTTGCGTGAGTTCCGTGACGGCCCGCGATTGATGTTCAAGGCCGACCAGGTCGAAGCGCTCAAGGCCGACATCGCCGGCGGCGGCGAGATTTCGCTCTCAGCCCAGGAATCCACGGGCGGTCTGTCGCTTGCCGGCGAGAGCAAGAGCGGCTCGACGGCCGGTATTCCCATGGCCGACACCAAGGGGGGCGTCGAGGTTCCCCAGGGCGGGTCGGTCGGCGGCGTTCCCTCGCCCGGCAAACTCACTCCCGCAAACACCGGCTCGGGCGCCGGCACCGGTTCGGGTTCGGGCATGTTGAATCTCGGGGGTTCCGGCGCTGGTTCCGGTTCGGGGATGCTCAACCTCGGCGGTTCCGGCGCGGCCGCGGGCTCGGGCCTGAGCGCCCACGGCACGCGCGGCGGCATCACCATCTTCGACGTCGATGAATCCAACCGCGTCGATCCATCCGCCCAGACGGCGATCAACACCGCCCAGAACGAACAACTCAATCTCGAAGGCGTTGGCTCCGGCTCCGGCCTGCTGGACCTCACCCGCGAATCCGATGACACCTCGCTCGGCGCCGTGTTCGATGAACTCGCCCCCAACAAGTCGGCCGGCGGACCCGCGCCGCGCGTGGCCCCCTCGTCCCTCGAGACCCAGCAAGGCTCCGGCGTCGGCCCGGCCATCGTCGACACCGGCCGCCGGGTTTCCGCTCCGATATATGTCGAAGCGTCCGATCCGCTGGGCGCGGCCCTGGGGATCGCCTCCATCGTCCCCATCGTCTGCCTGGGTTTCGCCTGCTTCGTCCTGGGAGCGTTGTTGCTCGGCTACCGGCCCGAGATTCTCAACGACCTCGGCGACTGGCAGAACGGCAAGGTCAAGACCTACATCTTCGCCGCGGCCGGCCTGACCCTGCTTTTCGGCGCGATCGGCTACTTCGTCTCCAGCGCGATGAAGAAGTAAGGCGTCACAAGAACATGCTCGCATCCACCCGGAAGCGCGCCGCCAGCGCCTTGATGTGCGACTTGGAAAGCGCGCGCTCGCCCTTGAGGAACATCGACACGGCCGACTCGCTGCCGATGATCCGGCCGATCTGGGCCTGGGACATGCCATTGGCATTCATGATGGCCTTGAGCGCCTGTCGCGGCGTCAGGTGAGCGCCCTTCGGGGTATGGTGCTCGTCCTCGTATTTGTTGACCAGCAGAATCAGGGTGTCGAGATAATCACCGCTTCCGGGATCCAGTTTCCGCCCCATCAGTTCCCCGATGATGGCGACGGCCTGTTCGTGCCGGGCGTCATCCTTGACCGGCTTGAGCGGGAAACGGCAGATCAGTTCCATGTAGGTGTCGGCCTCGGGCCTGGTGGATTTTGCCTTGGTTGCCATCGTGTGACCCTTTCAAATATCGTTCTTCCAGTTGTTCTTGTCGTACTCTTTGTGATCCATCACATGCGTGATCAGCACCGTCTGTCGCGTGTAATCAATCAATGCGATGATCCGGTACTTGTTGCCCCCGATGTCAAAGATGGTGGCGGTTCTGCCGCTGACCGTATCGTTGGTAACATCCGTCTGTCCGAACAACGCTCGGGCGTCCTGAAAGTTTTGCCAATGGGCCTGCCGCGCCAAGGCAAACCAGTCCTCGAAACTGTCCGCGTGCTGGCGGCGATCCGGCTTGGCGTCGTAGAACTCCCGAAGCTTCTTTCGGCTGATCACGTTCACCTCTTCACATTATGCGAAGTTCGCTTTGAAATAGCAAGCGAGCCAGAGAAAAGCATGAGCGGACGCAGGGCCGTCGCATTTGACCGCTGAAAGTGCTGCCAGTGCCCTCACTGGCAGAAGACCGGGGGACGAATTTGCCGGTGAGGCCCCCGGCAGCACTGAATGCGATGGCCCTGAGCGGACGAACGTCAGTTGGAGCCGCGAAGAAGATATCGCCGTCTTGGATAGGGTGGCGCCGCCTGGAAACGCTGGCGACCATTGTGGCATCACGGTAAAGTGGTGGGCAGGTGAGCGACTCACTCAATCCAGAAAGTCGAAGATGCGGGTAATTCGACAGAGAGTGGTTTTGACGGCGTTGCTGTGTTGCAGCATCGGGGTCGCGTTGCGGGCTCGCCGGCCCGTTCCCGTGGCGCCGGCACCGATGGTGGAATCCATCGATCTTCGCGGGGCCACATTGCGGCAGGCGATGGAGGAAGTCGCCCGGCGCGGCAGCGTGGCTCTGGACGCGGATTGGCAAGATCTGGCCCTGCCGGCGGGAGAAGAGCGACCGTTGGTGAGTTTCTCTCTGCGGCATGTGACCGTGGAACTGGCGGCGAAGATGGTTGTGGAATATTCCCAGGCGCGGCCGGCGATTGCGGCAGAAGTGAAGGCGGGGCGGTTGCGGGTGCTTCGCACGCCGATACGAGAACGTGTCAGGGGTGTACCGGATATCACCCGCACGTACGATGTCGGATTCTTGTTGCAGCAGGAGGCATCGCTGCGACGTGCGGTAGGCGCGGAAGAGATGGCCCCCTACGCCGATCCTCCGGCCGCAACCGGGCCGTTCAGCGGAATCCGCACGGAAAGCGCGATGGAGAAGTTGCGTCAACTGGCGTACTTCTCGACGGACAACCGCGAAGGCGCATCCTGCGAACTCGCAGGCAACTGCCTGATCGTGCATATGTCGCCGCGTGGCCATCGGGAATTCGAGACGCTGCTGGCGGCATTGGAAACCGGCGACCGGTGCCGGGAGGTGGCGAATGAACCGCGAATCGCTCGTCTGGCTGCTGACGCTGGCCGCCGGGATTGCCGCCGGATGGTGGCTGCACGGGACATCGGCGTACCCGCCTGGAATTGGCCAACCGGTACGGACCGCGGATGTCGCGCGGCCGCCGACGGCGGACCTGACGCGGATGCACATCGACCTGGAGTTGCAGCAGACTCCGTTTTCGACGGCGCTGATTCAGATTCACCGGCAGAGCGGGCTGAACCTGCTCGTGTTTCCCGACGTGGTCATGCAGGGGATGGACCTGCAGCGCCCGCTGACGATGAGCCTCAAGAACATCACGTTGCACGAAGCGCTCGTGTGCCTGTGTGATGCCGTCTCCGCTGGCCAGACGACACCGCTCCAGTTTCATGTGGAGGAGAACATGATCATGTTCCACATGGGCCAGCGCAGCGCCGACCTGCCGGACGAGATGCGGATCTACGATGTGCATGAGATGCTGGCGACGGATGTGCAGCGGTTCTGTGAAATGATCCGCAACGCGCCGGAGGGCAAGACGCCCTTGCTGGCGGCGGTGGCTCTGGAGCGGGCCAATATGGAACTCCGCGGCTACATCCGGGGCACGATTGGACCTCGACAGGTGTATATGATGGCCGGCCGGATCGTGGTGCTCGCCACGCCCGAGCAGCACGCGAGAATCGAGAAGATGCTGGACTTGTTGAAACGGGCGCCCCTGTGATGCGATGAAATCGGCATGGATGAGACTGATCGGGCGACTCCTGCTGACGATATTCGTCATCGCGGCCGGGATGATGTGGGTGCGCTCGCGGTGGCGAATGGATGCGGCCGTGCTGCTGCTGCCGCCGGGTGGCCGGGTGCAGGCGCTGGCGTCGCATCGGGGACGGGTCTGCGTGCTCAGATCAGAAGTGAAAATCGACGACCGGCCCGGCCGGCGTTTGCTGCTGTGTACCGAGCGCGTGGACTGGGCCGAGGAGGAACTGGGCCGCCTTGGATTCGCATCCGCCGCACCCGTGGTGGAGTTTCTCGTGCGCTACGAGCGCGGACAGAGAACGCAATCCGGCCGCCGCCGGGCGACGCCGCCGGACTGGTCCATGGCATCGGTTCCATATTGGGTGTTGCTGCCAGCGCCGGCGGTACTGGCCGCGCTTTCCTGGCGGCGGCCCGTGCGGCGGTGGCGTTGGCGGCGAAGCGGGCGGTGTGTGGAATGCGGATATGACCTGCGCTGCTCGCCTCTGGGCTGCCCCGAATGCGGGGCCGGACGAGCGGGACAGCTAACTTGAGCGCGCTGGGTCTTGGTTTGGCGGCGGCGGCTCGACGCCACTTTTCCATGTGCGGCACGGTTGATGTTGAAGTCCGAGATTGGTCCGAATCGGCGAACAACGCGAGCGATTTGCCGCCGCGTAACACCCATGGTGCCATTACGCGGGTTGCCACGCCGATAGAAAAGCGGCGTCGAGACCGCCGCACTCCAAAGTCATTCCCCAAGCGCCTTTAGCAACTCCCGCGCCGGCGCATACCGCGGGTCGATCTGCAGCGCCCGCAATGCCGCCGCCCTGGCCTGCGGCTTCTGCCTCAGCTTGGCCAGGATTGTTGCTGTGGCGTAGGGAATGCGCGGCGACGTCGGCTCCAGCGCCTCGGCCTTCAGCAGCGATTGCAGCGCCCGGGCCGGATCGCCGACGGCGTCGTATGCCAGGCCCAAATTGTACATCGCGGCCGCGTGCCGCGGATCCAGCTTCACCGCCTGCTCCAGCGACTCGATCGCCTTCGGCAGGTTCCCCGCCTCACTGTACGCCAGCCCCAGCTTGTACCGCCATTCCGCGTGATTGGGCTCCAACTCGACCGCCTTGCCCATCTCCGCCAGCGCCTTCTGAATCTCGCCGGAACTGGAATAGACCACGGCCAGCGCATCGTGCGGGGCGGCCGAGTAGCGATCCCACGCGGCGGCCTTCTCGAACCACTGCCGGGCCTCCTCCGGCTCGTTGCGGTTCATGTGCCACAGGCCAAACGCCATCGCCCCGGCCGGTTGATCGGAGTTGAGTCGCAGGTAGGCGAGGAGTTCCTGACCCGGAGGCGAGTCCGGCGCGAACGTCGTCCGCAGCAGCCACTCGGCCGCGTTCCGCACGCTGCGCGAGCGATCGGAGAGAAGACGCTGGAGCGTGTCGCTTTGGTTTTCGGCGAGCGGTTCGAGGCTGCGGGCGGCGGCCTCGCGGACCATCGGATCGGTGTGCCCGGTGGCGTTCACCAGCGCCTCGACGACCTGCGGCGAAGAGAGGTACTGCCCCAGCAGCCCGGCGGCCGATGCCTGCCAGAGCGGAATGGGTTCTTCGGCGAGGATCTTGAGGAGATCGTCGCGGGCCGCCGGTTCGCCAAGACGCCCGCGGGCGATGATCCGGGCGCGCTTGCGCGTCGGCCGGTCCATGCGGGCGCCGTACCACTTGTCGCAGGCGGCCAGCGACCAGTCGGCATCCTTGTCCTTATGACAACGATTGCAGGCATTTGGGACATTGAACTGCTTGGTGAGCAGGGGGTCGGGAATGGTGAAGCCGTGGTCGTGCCGCCAGTGGCACTGCATGTAGACGGTCTGCGGCATGTGGCAGTTGATACACTGCGAACCCGTGCTTTCGGGCTTGTGGAAGGAGTGCGCTTCCGGGTCCATCTTCGGAGCCTTGGGGAACGAGCCGTTGTGGCAGGACATGCACAGCGTGTTGCCTTCGAGAATCGTCTTCGCCGTGTGCGGGTTGTGGCAGTTGACGCAGCGCACGTTCGACTGGCTCATGCGGCTGGAGAGGAACGACGTGAATTCGTAGTCCTCCTCGCGTATCTGCCCATCCGGATAGAACAGATCGGTGTGGTCGGGGATCGACAGCGAG
>JBEKVL010000064.1:0-14042 GCA_049514055.1 Tepidisphaeraceae bacterium
AGAATGCGCGGATCTTCTGCTGCGTGGCCTCTTCGCGGGCTTCCTGGACGGCCTCGGCCGCCGCGGCCAGCGCCGGCGAGGCGGGAAGGGTTTGCACCTCGGTGTCGGTGTCGGGTTCGGCGACGGCCACTCCGCCGTCGCGGTCGGCCACCGGTTGGGTCACCTCGGTTCGCCCGAACTGCACGTTGGTCAGTTGGGCAAGCTGCTTGGCCCGTTGCACCAGTTCCGCCGGCCGCGACAGGCGATCGGGCGAGGTCGACTCGGCCTCGGCCGGACAGGCGCCCATCAGCTCGCGCGCGAGCGTGACAAAGTCCTTGTATCCGCGGGAGGCGGGATCGTATTCGGTAATGGGTTGGCCGAAACTGGCGGCTTCCTTCAATTTGGTGTTGAAATTGATCGTGCAGGTCATCAGCCGGTCGCGGAACTTGCTGCGCAGTTCCGAGAGCACTTCGCGGGCCAGCTTGGTGCGAGTGTCATATTGCGTCGGCAGCACGCGCCCGGGTATTTCCCGGCCGCACTTCTGCCGCATGACGTCGAGGGTTTCCATCATCTTCGCCAGGCCATGCAGGGAGAAGAAGCCCGTCTCGACAGGCACGAGCACTTCGTCGCAGGCGCGCAGGGCGTTGAAGGTCAGCAGCCCGACGGAGGGCGGGCAGTCGATGATGCAGCACTTGTACGACGAGGCGACGACTTCCAGCGCGGTTCGCAGGCGGTCTTCGCGGCCGGGCCGGCCGGAGAACACCTGCTCGAACGCGGCGAGTTGTATGTTCGACGGAGCAAGGTCGAAGTCGGAGGCGATCTGCCAGACGACATCGGGGATCCTGGCGACCTTGCCGTCCGACGGCTCCATCAGACAGTTGTAGATGGTGCGCTCGATCTGCTCTTCGGGCACGGCAAGCCCCACGCCGCAGTGCCCTTGCGGGTCCATGTCGGCCAGGAGTGTCTTGTAGCCCGTTCTCGCGAGGCATGCCGCGAGATTGATGCTCGTCGTGGTCTTTCCGCAACCGCCTTTTTGATTGATGATCGCAAACGTTCGCATGGATGACCTCTTCCGTGGTCCGACGAACGGCCCTTCCCGTGGCCGCCGGTACAGTGGAAATGCACTGTTTCGGATTACCTCATCGGTCAGACCATGCTGATATCTTGAGATTTATGAGACGGGTTGATAGCTGTCAGGCAGTAGGGTCCGCTTCAGCGGACGCGAGAACCCATGGACACACCGAACCGCGTGCGTTGAAGCGGACCCTACAGACTGGCAACTGGCAACTTACGCAGCAGCCGATTCGCAGACGACCCGCATCGGCGACACCGGCAGGGCGGGCGACTGGTATTCGGGCACGAACCGCTTGAGCGCCAGCCGCACTTCATCGCCCGAGGCGTCGGTCACGGCCGAGAGCACTCGGATCATCTCGTGGGCTTGCTCCGCGGTGGCCGGGGGCAGTTCCCAAACCCCGATTTTATTGTGGCTGGTTGGGGCGGTGCGGTCGGTATCGTTGGCGAGTTCCTCGTAGAGTTTCTCGCCGGGACGGGTGCCGCTGAACACGATCTGAATGTCCTCGTCCACCACCAATCCGCTGCGGCGGATCATCTCTCTGGCAAGATCCAGGATGCGTACGGGCTGCCCCATGTCCAGCACGAAGATCTCGCCGCCTTTGGCGATGGCGGCCGCCTGCATGACCAGTTGGGCCGCCTCGGGGATGGTCATGAAGAAGCGTTTCATGTCGGGATGGGTCACCGTGACGGGCCCGCCCGCGGCGATCTGTTTCTGGAAAATCGGCACGACCGAGCCGGAAGAGCCCAGGACATTGCCGAACCGCACGGCGACGAAGCGGGTTCGTATCGCCGGGGAATGTTTGCTACTGACTACGGACCACGGACTACTGACCGCCCCACCATTCAGGGATTGCACATACAGTTCCGCACAGCGTTTGGCCGCCCCCATGACGCTGGTGGGGTTGACGGCTTTGTCGGTGCTGATGAGCACGAACGCGGCGGTGCCGTTGGCCAGGGCCGCGTCGGCGACGTTCCTGGTGCCCAGGACGTTGTTCTTGACGGCCTCGCCGGGGTTGCATTCCATCATGGGCACATGCTTGTGTGCCGCCGCGTGGAAGACGACTTCCGGCCGGTAGGTGCGGAAGATGTTGTTGATCCGGATCGTATCGCCGATGTCGGCCACGACCGGCACGAGTTCCGCCCCGACCCATCGCTCGCGGAGTTCGCGGTCGATCTCGAACAGGGCGTTCTCGGCCTGATCGAGCAGGACGAGCCGGCCCGGACAGAAGCGCATCATTTGCCGGCAGATTTCCGAGCCGATGGAACCGCCGGCGCCGGTGACAAGGATGACTTTGCCGGCGAGGAAGCGCTGGAGTTCGGGCGTATCGAGCGAGACGGCGGGTCGGCCGAGGAGGGCGTCGATATCGACGGGGACGGGACTGGGGGCTTTGGCCACGGGCGCGACTTGGGTGAACGCGGTTGGATGGCCGGACGGGACGGCCGCTGCAGGGTCCGCTTCAGCGGACGCAACGGGAAGTCGTCGCAGGATGTTCCTGACGAAATCGAGCATCGGTCTGTTCTTATTATCGGATCAACGGGGCGGCGAACTGAGCGGGATCGTGAAATCGTGGATGCACCGCGGAGGGTGCAACACAATATCGGACACTCGACAGCGCGCCGCTGATGTGGGACAATCAGCGTATTGTGCAACTGACCATCAGCCTGGAACAACCCGAGAAGAAACTCGCCCTTTTCGGGGCGGCCGACCGGAATCTGAAGATGCTGCGCGAAGTATTTGACGTGCATATCTTTGGCCGGGATTCGGAAGTGCATATCACAGGTGAGAAGGAACAGATCGCCAAGGTCATTGCGGTACTCGATCAGATGCAACGTAAACTACGCCGGCAGGAGTGGTTAAGCGCGGAAGACGTGTCGATGGCGCTCAAGACTGCGGCAGGTGGGACCGAGAAACACGACCCGGATGCCATCGACGTCTATACCCGCGGTCACTCGGTTCATCCAAAGACAGCCGGGCAAAAGAGTTACGTCGAAGGGATGATGCATCACGATCTCTGTTTCTGCATCGGGCCGGCGGGGACGGGCAAGACTTATCTGGCCGTGGCGCTGGCGGCAAATCTGCTTAAGCATGGCAAGGTCAAGAGGATGGTGCTGGCCCGGCCGGCGGTGGAGGCCGGCGAGCGGCTGGGGTTCCTGCCGGGGGACTTGCAGGCAAAGGTCAACCCGTATCTCCGCCCGCTGTTTGATGCGCTGCACGACATGATGGGCTTTGAGCAGGTGCAGCGGTTCATGGTCAACGACGTCATTGAGGTAATCCCGCTGGCGTTCATGCGTGGACGGACGCTTAATGAATCTGTAATAATACTGGACGAGGCCCAGAACACGACGCCGGGTCAGATGCTGATGTTTTTGACACGACTCGGGCATGACTCAAAGATGATCGTGACCGGTGATCCCAGCCAGGTGGACCTGCCGGATGACCAGCCAAGCGGTCTGGTGGACGCGATGAACCGGCTGCGCGGGATTAAAGGCATTGCCCTGGTCGAGCTGGAACGTGCGGACATCGTGCGGCATCGGCTGGTGCAGAACATCGTGAATGCGTACGAGCGGCAGGGTTAGGCATATTGGTGCAGGCTTCCAGCCTGCATGGACTCGGAAGCAGGCTGGAAGCCTGCACCACAATCTCCGCCGGTGAGGACACTGGCGGCACTTTTTCGATGCAGAGGTCTATGTTTCCGTTCCGCAGAATCAAGCCACGTCGGCAGCAGGTCAGGGAAAGCCGCCCGGACCTCGCTCCGGTCTGGCGCTCGATCGGGGGGCCGCAGGCCACCTGGGCCATCGGCACCGTCATCGGGTTCTGGCTGCTGGCCATCGGGATCACTTCGCTGCGGGAACAGATAGTGCGTGTCCGGCCGGATCAATACGTGCATGAAGACGTGACGGCGCGGGTGGAGTTCTACTCGGTCGATCCGGAGCGGGTGAACGAGCTGCGGCGGCATTTCACGGAGAAGTCGGTCCTGGTTGAGCGCGGTTCGGTGGTCTCGCCGCACCAATGGAGGCTGCTGGCCGAGGAGCAGGAGGCATACGTCAACTATCTGGCGGCACATCGGCCGGGGGGGCGGGTGCTGGCGCTGGCGGGCATGTCCGGGGTGATCCTGCTGGTGACGCTGGCGATGTCGGCGTACGTGGCCGCGTTCGGGCCGAAGATCGTCAAGAACAAGTATCGGTGTCTGTCGCTGGCGGCGCTGCTGCTGGTCACGCTGCTGGCGGCGGAACTCACGGCGGTCAGCGCGCAGCCGCTGCTCATCTATGCGACCGGGCCGACGCTGCTGGCGGCGATGATCCTGACCATCTCGTACGACCAGCGGCTGGCGCTGGGCATATCGACGCTGCACGCGGTGCTGGTGGCGGCGGCCGTCGGGCAGGGCGTGGCGTTCTTCCTGACGATATGGGTGGGCTTGTTGACGGTGACGTTCACGCTCGACGAGGTGCGCCGGCGCGGCAAGCTGGTGGAAGTGGGCGGAACGGTGGCGCTGGCGATGGCGCTGACGGCCATGGCTTTGGGCGCCATGGACATGCAGCCGCTGGAGGTCATCGTGCGGAGCGCCCTGCAAAGCGCGGCGGCGGGGCTGGGAACGGGCTTTGTCGTGCTGGGCATTCTGCCGCTGATCGAGAAGGCATTCCGCATCACGACGAGCATGACTCTGCTGGAACTGGCGGATGCCAGCCACCCGCTGTTGCGGCGGTTGCAGCTTGAGGCGATGGGAACCTACAGCCACAGTTTGCAGGTGGCGACACTGGCCGAGGCGGCGGCGGAAGCGATCGGGGCGAATTCGCTGCTGTGCCGGGTGGGCAGCTACTACCACGACATCGGCAAACTTCACAAGCCGGACTACTTCTGCGAGAACCAGTTCGGCGCGCCGAACCGGCACCTCAATCTGACACCGACGGTGTCGCTGCTGGTGATCGTGGGGCACGTCAAGGATGGCATGGAGATGGCCAGGGAGTATCGCCTGCCGCCCATGCTGCAGAACGTGATCGCCCAGCACCACGGCACGACGCTGGTGGAGTTTTTCTATCACAAGGCCTGCAAGAGCGGCGAGATTCGCGGCAACGAAGTTGATGAATCGCAATTCAGGTATCCCGGGCCCAAACCCAGGGCGCGCGAGACGGCGATCGTGATGATTGCCGATATTGTCGAAAGCGCCAGCCGGGCCATGACCGACCCGGCGGCCCATCGCGTGGAAACGCTGGTGCACGAACTGATTCTCAAGCGGCTGCTCGACGGGCAGTTCGACGAGTGCGACCTGACGTTCGCCGAACTGGAGCAGATCGAGAAGTCGATGGTGAAGACGGTTCTGAGCCTGTACCACGGCAGGCTGCCGTATCCGACGAGCAAGCCGGGCGAACAGGTACGGCCGGCGGCGAGGTCGGCATGATATGAAGACGACCACAAAGACACACGAAGTGAGTACAAGGCACACGAAGAGCGTCTCCGGGCATCGGAGCTTGTCTTCAGTGGCAGGCCGTGCCAGTGCGCCCACTGCTTTTGAATTGAGCGTGACTGCGGAAGTTGGCGGGGCGTTTGCGCCGTTCCTGGACAACCAGGTACGAAAGGCACGCGCGATGCTGAAGGGGCCGC
Organism: Tepidisphaeraceae bacterium; assembly: GCA_049514055.1. Taxonomy (GTDB): domain Bacteria; phylum Planctomycetota; class Phycisphaerae; order Tepidisphaerales; family Tepidisphaeraceae; genus JANYKD01. Next base: position 5,654 of record JBEKVL010000064.1, read on the forward strand.
TTGCGGAATTCTCTGTCGCGATCGTGGGCAACCGGCGGATGGCGGAGTTGCACGACCGGTTCATGCGTATTCCCGGGCCGACGGACGTGCTGACGTTTGAACTGGAACGCGACCGGCGCGGCCGGGTGACCAGCGGCGAGGTGGTGATCTGCCTGCCGGTGGCAAGACAGAAGGCGAAAGAACTGCGGCACGAGGTGCGGATCGAATTGCTGCTCTACGCCATACACGGCATGTTGCACCTGTGCGGATTCGACGATAAGGACGAGAAGGATTACCGGAAGATGCACGCCGGGGAAGACCGGATTCTCACGGCGCTGGGGTTTGGGCCGGTGTTTGCGGCGGAAGCCCTGGTGGTCCAGAAAACGCGCCCTGCAATAAGGGGACGGGCAGCAGAGCCTGTCCCACCGGGAGGCCGGACATGCTCCTGATCGGACTGGGTCTGGCCAGCCTGTTCGCGCTGGCCTTCTCCATCCTCACCTATGCCCTGCGGAACTATTCGCAAGGGCGGCTGGAAGACTGTCTGGCCCGGCGCAACCGGCCTGACCTGCTGATAATCATCGCCGACAATCAGAACGAGTTCATCTTCATCACGGCCGTGTTCCGGATGCTCGCCACGATCTTCATCGTGGTGTGCGCGATCAGGCTGGCCGGCATCTCCGGGGGAATCATCATTGCCACGCTCGTGTCGCTGGTGTTCTCGATCGCCCTGCCCACCGCCATCGCGCAACACGCCGGCGAGCCGATCCTGGCCCTGGCGGCGCCGGCGACGAACGGGCTGCGGCGGGGCCTGCGACCGTTGACGGCGATCATGCACCTGTCCGAACGGCTGGTGCGCCAGGTGCTTGGCGGCTCGGGCGAACCCGAGCCGGAACAGATGGAAAAGGACATCCTCTCGGTGGTCGAGGCGGGCGAGAAGGAAGGCGTCGTCGACACGGCTGAGCGGCGCATGATCGAGTCGGTCATCGAATTCCGCAATCAGGAAGTCGCCCAGAACATGACCGCTCGGCCGGAGGTCAAGGCCATCGAGGTGACGGCCGGACTGGATGATGTGCGGCAGATTTTCGAGGAGACGGGGCATTCGCGGCTGCCGGTCTACGATGGGACACTGGACCATGTGGTGGGCATCCTGCACGCCCGCGATCTGCTCAAGCAGGTGGGGCTGCCGGCCGGGAATTTCGACATGCGGCAGATCATGCGGCCGGCGCTGTTCGTGCCCGAGACCAAGCCGCTCAAGGAACTGCTGGTGGAGTTCCGGATGCAGAAGGTCCACATCGCGATCGTGCTGGATGAGTACGGCGGCACGGCGGGCGTGGTGACCATCGAGGATATCCTCGAGGAACTCGTCGGCGAGATCAGCGACGAACACGAACCACAGGAGAAGGCGACGCTGCGGAAGCTCGGCCCCAACACCTACGACATCGACGCGCGGCTTTTCATTGACGAGCTGAACAAGTCGCTGAAACTGCGGATCCCCGAGGACTCGGGCGTGGACACGATCGGCGGGTGGGTTTCCAACCAGCTCGGGCGGATACCTACAAGAGGGACGGTGTTCGAATATGCCGGCGTGCGTTTCGAGGTGACCGACGCCGCCCCGCAGATGATCCGGCGGCTGAAGATCGAGGTGACGGCACGGGTGGAGGGATGAATTCTTCAGTCTCCTCTGTATTCCCGGGACGGTTCCGGAGATAATAGACCGTTTGGCCGGCGCGCCGGCCACGACAGGAGAACGCATGAACCGCAAACGCAAGGACCAGCCCCGGCAGGTCATCGAAGCCCTCGAAGGCCGCACGCTGCTCAGCGGCATGTTCGGTGATTTGCCGACCGTTTCGATTGCCGACTCCTCGGCGACCGAAAGCAGCAGCAGCGGCAGCAACAACTACATGGCCTTCAGCGTCAGCCTCGACGCCCCGACGTTCGAGCCACTATCAGTGCAGTACCAGACCGTCGATGGCACGGCCAAGGCCGGCACCGACTATACGAGTACGGCGGGCTCGGTTAATTTCGGTATCGGCGATACGACGCAAGAAATTGATGTGCCGATCGCGAGCAACACCCGTATCGGCCCCAACCTCACGTTCTACGTCCAGCTTATCAACTCGTTCAGCGCAACCATCGGCCAGGGCACGGCCACCGGCACGATCATCGACGCGAACCTGCCAGCGGTTAAAGTCAGCGCCGTACAGCCCACGGCCAGCGCGATCGGACCGGTCAACGGCACGGTGCGTTTTTCGCGTTCGGCCGCCACCAATACCCTCCTGAAGGTGGTGTATGCCACAACCGGCACGGCCAAGGCCGGCGTGGACTATGCCAAGCTGTCCGGCTCGGCGGTCATCGCGGCCGGCAAGACCTACGTTGACGTGGCCGTTAAACCCATCACGACGAGCTCCAAGGCGGGGACCAAGACGGTGATTTTCAGCGTCAAGGCCGCCAGCACCTACGTGCTGGGTTCGCCCGCGAAGGCGACGGTGAACATCACGAACAAGGAAACCGTGCCGCCGAGCGCGAAACTGACGAGCAATCCAGGGGTTGCGGCCGCGTCAACGGCGCCTTACAGGTTCACTGCGGTCTACACCGACAACGCCGCCATGAGCCTGGCCAGCGTCGCCACCGGAAATATCAGCGTGACCGGCCCGAACGGTTATTCACAACTGGCCACGCTGCTCTCGAAGAAGCTCAGCACCGACGGCAAGTCGGTGACGGCCGTCTACAGTATTCCCGCGCCCGGCGGAAGTTGGGATCCCTCGGATGACGGGACGTACACGATCCTGGTTGTGGCCAACCAGGTGAAGGACGCGGCAGGAAATTCCCTCGTGGCCGGCGGACTGGGAACGATTGCGGTAACGGTTTGAGAATAAGTGAAAAGGTAAAGGGTAGAAGGAAGAAGGAAGAGAGGCGGGTGGAGTTGAGTTGTGCGCTTGTGTCATCCCTCGGGATCGGCCAGCAGCGTTTCCAGCCGGGCGGCCGACGCACGCAATAACCGTTGACGGACCTTGTCCACGGCATTCACCATCCGATCCAGCGAGAATGCGCCGAAGGCAACAGCCATGATTGCGATCATACCCGATGCGCAGGCGACAGGCTCAATCGGCCCGCCGAATCACCCAGCCACATTCCGGGCAGCGGGTTGGAGTGGCGCGGAGGTCGCAGGCACAGTTGGGACAGAAGCCTGGGCGGGGCAGTTAGCTCCTCGATTTCTGAAGCAAAGATGGGTCGTTGTTCTTGTCTTCCTTTTTCCTTCTTCCCTTTTCCTTTTACCTTGGGCTCGGCCCCAGCAACGCCTCGCCCACGTCCGTTGCCACGGCCTTTCGGAGTTGTATCGTCTTCCCCCTCCCGTCCGGGTGGACGCTGTTGGTCAGCAGGATGAAATAGCAGTCGTGCTCGGGGTCGAGCCAGAACATGGTGCCGGTGAAACCGGTGTGGCCGAAGGTTTTCCGGGGATCGAAGCGCTCGCCCCGGCAGGAGGAATAGGCCGTGTCCACATCGAAGCCGTAGGTCCGCCAGGCGGTGCCGTCGGGGAGGCTGCGCGGGCGGGTCATCTCGCGGACGGTTTCCTCGGCCAGCACACGCTTGCCGTCGATGATTCCGCCGGCCAGGATCATGCGGCAGAAGCGCGAGAGGTCGCGGGCGGTGCTGAAGACGCCGGCGTGGCCGGCCGTGCCGCCGAGGGCATAGGCCCGCGGGTCGTGGACCTCGCCCAGCATCCAGTGGCCTTCGCGCATCTGCGTGGGCGCGCAGCGGGCCTGAAGTTCGGGGCCGGGACGATAGAGCGTCTCGGCCATGCCGGCGGGCTGGAAGATCTCCTCGCGGGCGAAGCGGTCGAGGCCGCGGCCATCGACGACGCGGACCAGTTCGCCAAGGACGATGTACCCGACATCGCTATATACAAATGACTTCCCCGGTTCTTTGGACGGTTTCAGGGCGTAGATCTTCGCCATGGCGGACGCCGGGCCGTCCTGGTAGTCGGCCATGGCGTTGTCGGGAATCAGTCCGCCCTGGTGGAGCAGCAACTGGGCGATGGTGATGGTTTCCTTGCCGTTGGCCGCGAATGCGGGGATATATTTGGCGACGGGGTCTGTCAGCGTGAGCTTGCCGCGTTCGGCCAGGAGCATAATGGAGGGAGCGCAGCCCACGGATTTACTGAGCGACGCGAGGTCGAAGACGGTGTCGAGGGTCATGGGACGGGTGGTGGGGCGAAGGGCGCAGTTGCCGTATGCCTTCTCGTAGACGATCTGACTTCCCTTGCCCACCAGCAGGACGGCACCGGGGATCTCGGCCCTGGCGATGGCGTGATTGATCAGTTCGTCCACGCCAGCGACGGCGATCCGGCCGGGAGTGATTGGCTCGGCCGCATACGCCGGGCAGGCCGCGACAACGATCAGGAGGAACCGCGCGACGGCCGCATACACACTTGCGGCGGTCACGCCTTCAACCGCCAGTCGCGTCATGCTGAGCGTACCCGCGAAGCATCTGGGTTTGAACGCCGGGGCCAGATCCCTCGCGAGTACGCTCGGGATGACGGTATCTGATCTACCAAGCATTACTGACGAAACGGCCGAGCCCATCCCGGGGCAACTGTTGTCGTGGCGTCGCATGAAGGACATGTTACCAGAATTGCGAGGAGAATCAGTCGAACTCAAACGCATCGTTGGCCATCACCAGCGGGCGGTTCTGGCCGATGTTGAGCAGCAGGCCGGCGGCGATGAACGACGCCAGCAGGGATGAGCCGCCATAGGAGACAAAGGGAAGCGTGATCCCTGTCACCGGCATCAGGCGCTGGGCGACCATGATGTTGCAGAAGGTCTGTCCGGCCAGGAGCGAGACGGTGCCGACGGCGACGAGCTTGCCGAACGGCTCGCGCGTAGCGGAGGCGATCTCGACTCCCGTGGTGAAGAACACGAGATAGGCCGCCAGGGTGACGGTGGCGCCGATGAATCCAAACTGTTCGCCGATGAGGGCGAAGACCATGTCGTTGTGGGCCTCGGGAACAGTCCGGCCGACGGGGATGTTCAAGGCGCCTTTGCCGGAGAAGCCGCCGGAGCCGAAGGCGGTGACGGCCTGCTCCTGCTGGTAGCCGGTGTCGCGGAGGATGGCCGGGTCGCGCGAGAAGAGGGCATAGACGCGGGCCCGCTGGTATTTCTTGACCATCGCCGGGAAATGCTTGAGCACGGGGACTTCGATATCCAGCCCGGTCTTCTCGCGCGGCCCGGAATACCAGGCGATGGGCATCAGCGCCAGTCCGATGCCCATAACGGCGAATAAATGTTGCAAGCGTGCGCCCGCGACGAAGAGCATGGCGAAGAGGGCGGGGATGAAGAGAATGGCCGTCCCCAGGTCCGGCTGCTTGAGGATGACCATCAGCGGCACGACCGCCAGCAGGAAGGGCGGGATGAGCCCGCCCAGCGTGCGATAGTTGGAGCGGAAGCGCAGGTAGCGCGCCATCACCATGCAGAACGCCACCTTCATGAGTTCGGCCGGCTGGAATTTCACCGGCCCGGCGTTGATCCAGTTGCGCTGGCCCTTGATCTCGGGCACGCCGAGAAAGGCGCCGGTCGGCATTCCGGGCAGAACGGTGTAGACGAGTGAGGCCAGGCTCAGGATATAGAAGGGCCAGGCGAACCGGCCGATGGCCAGGTAGGAGACCGCCTGCATCGCCAGCATGACGCCGAAACCGATGGCGATGAAGAGCATCTGCTTCTGGGCATCGGCGGCGGCGTGCGGATCGGCGACGGAGTGTGCCTGGATGGAGACGACGCCGATGGAGGCCAGCACGAGCACGGCCACGAGAATGGGCCAGTTGGATGCAATGGCAAGTTGTCGCCAGATTCGGTTCATGGTTGGGACCGGCGGGTCAGGCCTGTTCGTAGAGCCCGGCCAGGAGAACTCGCGACGGCCGGCGCAGGTTCACAATAATCCACAGGTTGTCGCCGGGCTGGGGCGTACCCATGCGATTGGGAATGAGCAGCGAGAACACCGTCCCGGATTTGTGGTCGCGCAGGACGCAGCGGACCATGCGGGAAAACGGCGCGATGGGAGACTGCCGCGTGCCGACGACGACGGCGACCGCGGCGTCGCCGTGCTTCCAGAGGCTCAGGTAGCGGCCGCGCAGGAAGCAGGCGCAGCCGAGAAAGAAAACGGTAAAGAGCAGGAGCGAGCCGCAGAGATAGAGAACGATGTCGATCGAGAAGGTGGTCGTGGTGGTGAACCGGTTCGGATCGCCCGGATCGACGTAGATCGGGATGGACGTCCGGCATTGCAGCGGCTCGCGGTTATCGGGCAGCGTGCGACCGACAACCGTGTAGGGCGGCCGGCCCGGGAGCGTGATGGTCATGTCGACCGTGAGGGCGGGATCCGGTGCGTAGCGTTTGCCCTCGATGACTTCCGCGCCGACCCGGTCGAGCAAGGCCTGGCCCTTGATCCCGTGCTCGACAAGCCACCGTCCGCGGCGCAGGCGGGTAATGTTGGTGGACGCAAAATAGACGCTGACGATCAGCAGGAAGACACCAAGAATCCACCATGGCCGGACCCGGGCTTCGCCCCAGCTCCGCCGGCGGGCATTCACCGTCAGCGGCCGGGGCGGATCTGGCGGACGCGTGGCCTCTTCCGCCGCGATCGAAGGGCTTGCGGAAATGGCGGGGACATTGCTCAAGGTCTCTCCTGACGATGCCGTTGTGATTGCGACTGGATACAAGGTACGCAAGATCGGGCCGGCAGGCAAGAACGCCGATCCCGTCATTTCCCGGCCGAGTCGTAGACTTCGAGTTCCCAGATCGACGGCGGGGCGGAGCCGGTGACTTTGTCGATCCAGAGACGCAGGCGGGAGCTACGGACACGGTCGAACCGGTCCTCGCGCGCGGGAATGCCCATGTTGCCGCAGTTGAAGATGTCGATCCAGTTCGCGCCGTCCCATCGCTGCAGGCGGTAGGCGGAGATGCGGTCCTCGTGCTGGCGGATGAGGGTGCGATCGAAGGAGGTTTCCTGGCCGAAGTCGATCTCGACCCACTGGTCGGTGAGTTGCCCGGCGGCGGCGCTCCAGCGCGTGAGGGCCGGGCGGCCATCGGTGACGCTGGCGGCGTCGTAGAGCTGGTCATCGAGCCACGTCGGCTGCGTCGGCTGCCACACGCTGGAGGCCTTGGCCGGTTTCCAGAGGGCGAGATTCACGGGCCGGGGCTCGTGGATGACCTCGAAGTTGTCGAAGCAGGCATCGCCCCAGCCGCAGCCGAAACCGGCCTGGCCGAAACGATGTTTGTCGCTTGGGGTCTCGACCACTTTCTGGCCGTCGATGAAGCCGGTGATGGCGGCGTTGTGCATGGACAGTTTCAGTTCGTGCCACTGGTCCGGCGCGGCGTCGATCTGGCCGCAATCGATGGGGGCTTCGCGGTCGCCCAGTATCCAGATGTTGTCTCGCCGTAGTTGCAGCCAGTAGCCGGGGGCGCGGCGGAAGCCTTCCTGTTGGGGCACCTTGGCGATCCGGCCGCTGATCTCGACGAAATCGGCTGAGCCCATGAGGGCATCGACCTTGACCTCGTAGTTCTCCCACGAGTGGTCGCCGAGATAGGTTTGCGGGTGCGGGTTCTTGTAGTGGACCCATTCGATGCCGCACTGGGGAACGACCTGGCGGAGGCAGTTGCCCTTGCCGTCGGGCCGCTTGGCGATCTCGAAGACGCCGGAGCGGTCAGTGAAGAGGCGGGGCAACTGGCCGACGGGCGTGTTCTCGAAATCATCGCGATAGGTCGTTGGGAATTGCTGACGCGGCGGCGGGCCGAAGTGGCCCTTGCGCTGGCCAGTGGTCGTGCTGAGCGTGTAGATGGCATCGGGGGCGAGTTCGATGGTGAATGCGCCTTGCTTGGGCGTGATCTCGCCGATGCGGGCGAATTGCTCCTGCTCGGTGCTGCGCCAGATCGAGAGGGTTTTGTCGGGCAGGCCGGCCAGGTGGAACACGATCGGTTGCGGCGTCTTGGCGGCGATGGTCTCGATGATGACGCTGTAGTCTTTGGAGTCGGGACTCTTGAGCGTGACGCAGCTTCCGCCGCCGGGCAGTTCGCTACAGGCGCTGCCATCGAGGTAGACCCAGCCGGGCTGGGTGAACTGCGTGGTGTGGGCGGTGGCCCAGAGGGCGGGTTGGATTTCGTAGAATCCACTCCACGGCTCGTTGGCCCGCATCACGCCGGAGCCGGCCAGCGGGAGGTTGTCCCAGTAGGAGGTGATCAGGCTCCAGATGATGGTCTTGACGCATTTGCCACGGATGTAGTTGAGATTGTACGTCTGTGCCAACAATCGGGCGCCGGTCCAGTCGCCACGCCAGGGGCCGTCCTCGCTGGCCCAGAGCACGCGGCCGGTGGCGATGGCGTCGGCGGAGCTCTGGCCGCTGACCTTGCGGCCGTCGCGGACG
>JBEKVL010000065.1:0-14017 GCA_049514055.1 Tepidisphaeraceae bacterium
CGGGCTGGATTGAAAAACGACGACGGCCGCGCCCGGAGCGACTTCGGCTCCGTGTATCGCAACCTTCCCCCTCAGGAGATCAAACCCTTGTTGCCCGCCATCCTGCAGGCGGTCGTCGAGTCCGCGCCAAGCGGGGAAATGTTCGCTGACGGGATTCGCGTCGAGGGGCTTCGCGTCCTGGCCAGGCACCACGTCGAGGAAGGGATTCGCGCCTGTGTTGACTACATCCGCAACCAGAATCCATGGGCCAGTGAACACCGCACGCCTGAATTAACGAAGATACTGGTCAGCTACGGCGCGAACGCCAAGAGCGTCGTGCCCGACCTCAAGCGCATTGCTGACAACTTTGACGCCGGCGAGCCGGATTTCCCCAGAAACCTGAGCCGTCAAAAGGCGGCTGCCGTCCGCGAGGCGATTCGTGATATCGAAGCCTCAAATGACCGCCAAGAGCTCATCCGCATCAAATAGGACAAGAATCGCCGCCGAATCAAAAAAATGAAACATCACACAATTTATGATCGCATCCGGGCCATGCGCCGCCCTGTGGCGAACTCCGGACAAGCGGCCCGTTAAGCAAAGTGAATGCAACTGACAAACTGAACGGAATAAGTTTTCACATGAAGAGAATACGCTACACCGTATTGCTGGCTGGATTGATATCGCTACTGGTATTGTCGCATGCCGGGGCTGAAGAGAAATTGAAAAGTGGCAAGGACCGCATTGATGTCCCTGCCATCGGGGCCGGGTTGTAGACCTTTGGGAATATCTATAGTCGGCACAAAAGGAGAACAGACATGAGCAGGATTCAGTGGCATCGCAGTGTGTTTGGCGTGGCGGTGTGTGCGGCGGTGGCGGCGGTGGGGTGGATGATGGTGTCAGCCACGGCGCAGGATACGCAGGCGATTAGGTCGCCGGGAGCGTCACTCAAGTATGAGAACATCGAAGAGGGCTTCAGGAATCCGCCGAACTCCGCCAAGCCGTGGGTCTATTGGGTTTGGTTCGCGGCCGGGGGGCGCTGGTCAAAGGAAGGGGCTACTGCGGATCTGGAAGCGATGAAGCGGGTCGGGATCAACGGCGTACTCATTATGGGTAACCCGCCCACCTTGAGCACGGAATGGCGCGAGAAATTCAAATACTCAGTTGCCGAAGCCGCGCGACTCCGGATGGAGGTGACAGCGTATAACGGTCCCGGATGGGCTGGAAGTGGCGGGTCGTGGATCGGCCCCGAACAGGCGTCGCAGAAGTTGGTGTGGACCGAAACGTCCATCGAAGGCCCGCAACGTTTTGAAGGCGTGCTGAAGCAACCCGAGGGTTTTTCCTGGGGCCCCCTTGATAAAGAGACGAAAAGGCAACCAATCTACTATCATGACCTGGCAGTACTGGCCTTCCCGACGCCCAAAGGGACGGGTAGCATTCTCAACCTTCAGGAAAAGTCATTGTTCGCGCGTGGTTATTGCTCGGGATATGGCGGAGGCGGGCTCCCGCTGATCGTCCCGCCGGGCGAGTTTCCGGCGCCGGAACCTGGAACAACGGTTCAACCGGACCGCCTGGTCGATCTGACGAGCCGGATGGACAAGACCGGCCGCCTCGCCTGGGATGTGCCGACAGGCAAGTGGACGGTGGTGCGATTCGGTTATTGCCCGACAGGCGCGTTGGTCAAGCCGAGCGAGGAGGGCCTGGAGTGCGACAAGATGAGTAAAGAGGCGCTGGACGTGCATTTCCAGGCACTCATGGCGAAGCTCATCGCCGATGTGGGGCCGTTGGCCGGCGAGGGCAAGACGCTGGTCGCAACGCACATCGACAGTTGGGAAGCGGGCGTGCTGAACTGGACTCCTCTTTTTCGCGAGGAATTCAAGAAGAGGCGAGGTTACGATCCGCTCCGTTTCCTGCCGATCCTTACCGACCGGGTACTGGACAACTTGGAAGTTTCAGAGCGGTTCTTGTGGGATTTTCGGCAAACGATCTCGGACTTGATTGTCGAGAACTATGCGGAATACATGCATACACTTGCCCGGCAACACGGATTGCGCCTTTCGATCGAGGGCTACGACGGGACGCCTTGCGACGACATGACCTACGCGGCGCGCGCCGACGTGCCGATGGGCGAGTTCTGGTGCGATACGTTCCAAACGAAGTACAGTTGCACGGAGATGGCCTCCACAGCCCATGTCTATGGGAAGAAGGTGGTGCAGGCAGAGGCGTTCACGTCGGCAGTATTCGAGCCCACCGGCGGTTGGTACTATCACCCCGCCGCCACGAAATCGCTGGGCGATTGGGCGCTCTGCGAAGGGGTGAATCGCTTTGTGTTTCACAATTTCAGCTATCAACCAGACCCGAAAAGAGACCTGAAAAGCATGCCTGGCGTCATCTGGTACGGCGTTTATCACCAGCGCAACCAGACCTGGTGGGAATTGTCCACGGCTTATCATCGGTATCTGGCCCGTTGCCAATTCCTGTTGCAGCAGGGTCTTTTTGTCGCCGACGTCTGCTACTTGGCGCCCGAGGCTGCTCCTCAGTATTTTCTCTCGCCTCAGGACCGATCGAAATACAACTACGATGGCTGCACTGCGGAAGCCGTGTTGACCCGCATGTCCGTGAAGGACGGCCGGCTGGTGTTGCCGGACGGCATGAGTTACCGCCTGCTCGTCCTGCCGAAACTGTCCACGATGACGCCTTCCCTGCTGCGCAAGATCAAGCAACTCGTGGATGATGGCGCGACGGTCGTGGGGCCGAGACCGCTCCGCTCGCCCAGTCTTCAGGACTATCCGCAGTGTGACCAGGAACTGAAATCCCTGGCGGATGACCTGTGGGGGAATTGCGACGGCAAGACGGTTAAGGAACGGAATGTCGGCAAGGGCAAGATCCTGTGGGGAGATGGGGACCTGCCGCTGTACGATGCTGTTGTTGTGCGTTGTTCTCCTGCATCTCGTACGCCGCGTCCTGCTGACCTGAAGCCGTACGAGGCGGTTGATTTGCGTTGCTCTCCTTCCTACCCTTCCTATGCCGAGCTGTATCCGCCGCTATCGTGGCTTCACGCTTGCCTCTCAACGATGGGAACTCCTCCCGATTTTGCGTCTGGCGGTGGTTTGAAATGCATTCACCGGCAGGTCGGCGACACCGACCTGTATTTTGTCGCCAACCCGGAACCCGTCTGGAGGGAGGCGGATTGCACGTTTCGGGTTACCGGCAAGCAACCGGAGTTGTGGAATCCGGTTGCGGGGACCGCACGGAGGCAGATCCTGTACCAGGAGAAGGACGGCCTGACGACACTAGCGTTGCGCCTGGAACCGTCCGGATCGGTGTTTGTAGTCTTCCGAAAACCTATGTCTAAGACCGTGCCTGTGGTTGCTGTGAGCAAGAACGGGGCGAAGATCGTATCCAATCCTACTGTTCCAGCGCCGGGCTGGGCATCGATGGAACTGCAGGCCAGCGCTGGCAGCAACGTGGACTTCCTGGCCTGGGAACCGGGACGTTATGAGTTGAAGGCGGCCGACGGCAAGACTGCGGTGGTTGAGGTGAAAGGCATCCCAGCGATGCAAATCACCGGTCCCTGGAAATTGTCTTTCCCTAGCAACTGGGGTGCGCCTGATCGCCTGACGCTGGACAAACTGATGTCTTGGACTGAACACAACGATGCGGGCGTGAAATACTATTCAGGCACGGCAACGTATCAAAAACACATCCAGGTGTCGCCGGAGCTGTTGGGCAAGAATCGTCGCCTGTGTTTGGATTTGGGCAATGTCCAGGTGATGGCGCAAGTGAAACTTAATGGCGAAGCTCTTGGTATTCTCTGGAACCCGCCGTTCCATGTGGACATCACCGCTGCTGTCAAGCCGGGTGAAAACACACTTGAAATCGTCGTGGCCAATGTGTGGGCGAACCGATTGATCGGCGACATGCTCTTGCCGGCGGAGAAGCGCATAACGCAGGGTGGGGTTAAACTCGAGCAGAATGCGCGATTGGCGGAATCAGGCTTGCTCGGCCCTGTGCGAATCGTGATAGGCGTGCGCGCCGAGGTGGTGTTCAATCAGTAATGGTTGTAGAAAAGCAGTTTCGTAATCACCTAATATCAAAAGGATTTCATGAACCTTCGTTTTCCAGCTCTGGTCCTCAGCGTTTTCTCATTGCCATTCCTCGGCGGAGCCGCCGACGTGCCGCTGGTTACGCTTGGCGGTGAGGTTGGAGCGGCGGACAAGGCTTCCCTCGTTCGTTTCCGTGCCGCTCCCTATGATTCGCTGCAATGGATAAGGGCGGATCTGTCCGGCGAGAAGGCCTCCGAATTTGACGAAGCCGGCTGGGGTCACATCCTGTTCCGCCCGTTCAAGAATTACTCCGGCGACATCTCGGGTCGCTTCATCGAGATCATGGCGATGAACGCCCGTGGCGATTACAATGTGCATTCCGCGTTCAAGGAACTGCTGGCGGAGCTGCCAAAGCATCAGCGTCCGGGAGGCTATTTTGCCGCGTCCGGCCTGATTGACTGGCAGAAGCCCATTGATCATAAGGACATTTATAAAAGCACCATGATGCCCGCCCTGTGGGGTAATGCGCGGCTGTTGTGCGGGCTGGTAGAAGCGAGCCGGGCGTTCCCGGATGGCGCGCCCCTGCTGCCGATGGCGCGCAGGCTCGGTGACTTCTATGTCGGGCTTATCCCGCGCTTCGCAGATCCGGCACGCATGAGCGAGTACACAGGCGGTGATACGTATGCAGCAGGATATGTGACGTGTTATTTCCCGGCGATGGAGGGCCTGGTGAAGCTCCATACGCTCACCGTCGAGCGAAAGTATCTCGAAGCCGCCGTCACCCTGGCGGCTTTCTACAAACAATTCGACCGGCTGCCTATCGACCATGCCCACGGCATGCTTTGTAACCAGGTGTCGCTCGTGCTGCTGTACGAGGCGACCAGGGATGTGTCGTACCTGGAACGCGTTGAGAAACGCTGGGATGAACTCGTGACGGGTGGCTATGTGAATCCAGCGGGCGGCATACTGGAGCAATGCAAGGTGAAGTTCGGTCGTGACGAAGGCTGCGCAATCGCCGACTGGTTTCGCCTGAACCTGGCGTTGGGCCGTGTCACCGGCAAGGCGCGCTATTGGGAGATGGCCGAGCGCACGCTGCATAATCATTTCCTCCAGAATCAGACGCCTAAGGGCGGCTTTGGTCACCGAGGTATGTTCTGCGATCAGGCGGGCGTGCATGGCTTTGAAGGGAGCATTGAGGAAGCGGTATGGTGCTGCACTTTTCACGGCCAGCTTGGTTTTGTGAATCTGCGCTCGCATCTTCTTAACAGCAGTGAGGCGGATCTTATCTGTAATTTCGCATTGGATTTCACCGCCAAGTATGCGGATGGAACGGCGGTATCCGAAATAGGTCCGGTTGCCGCTTCGGGCGAGGTGCTGCGTCAGCGCATACGTCTTGACGGCCTTCCCGCAACAGTGCTGCGGGTGCGACAGCCCCACTGGGCCAACTCGGTCACGGCGGTGGCTACGGACGGCAGTGCTCTGCCGCTGGTGACAAAGGATGGTTTCTGCGCCACGGCCAGGCCGGTGTCGGAGGCGACCTTCATCTATGCCGGCGGGATTTATGCCGAGGACCGGCGTTGCAAGCGCCTGCCTGCCGGCCCGGTCGCCGGTGAGGCCTGTGTCATCGGTTATGGTCCGAAGCTGTTAGCGGCTCAGGGCCGCACGGCGGCGGTGCCGACCTGGCCCACCACCATCGAGGCACTCAAGGCGCAGGGCCTGGAGCCATTCCCTGCGGAATTACGCGGCAAGGAATGCTGCTTCGTGACGGTGACGGTTCATCTCCCGCCAGCGCAGCCCCCACATAATTCTGAAAGGATTAAAAACTGACATGAAGACAATACGCTACACCGCATTGCTGGCTGGATTGATCTCGCTACTGGTCTTGTCGCAGGCCGGGGCCGAGGAGAAATTGGTGCCGGGCAAGGACCGCATTGATGTCCCTGCCATCGGGGACGGGTTGTGCCTGCACAATCTGTTTCAGACCGGCATGGTGCTTCAACGCGACAAGCCGATCCGGATCTGGGGCTGGGCGGCGCCGGGTGAGACGGTGACCGTCTCGTTCGCCGGCCAGACGCAGACGGCGAAGGCCGCCAAAGACCGGTCGTGGAAAGTCACCTTTCCCGCCATGCCCGCCAATGCCGCGCCTCAGGAAATGGTGGTCAAGAGCGAGGACAAGACCCTGACCCTGAAGAACATCCTGATCGGCGACGTCTGGGTGCTGGGCGGGCAGAGCAACATGGAGTTCCCGATTGACAGGGCCGATAACGGCGATTTGGAAGTGGTCTCGGCGAATTTCCCGAATATCCGCCTCCTGACCGTCCCCCAGCAAAACGGTCCTGACAATAAGTTGTCTTTCCCTCGCTGGTATCAGTGGAGCGACTGGAACAGCGACCATCTCCGCCAGGGTTACTGGGATGTCTGCTCGCCGGAAACCGTGCGCAGCATGTCGGCCATCGGCTACGTCTTCGCCCGGCGCATCCACATGGCGACGCAGATTCCCATCGGGGTCATCAATGCCTCCCGAGGCGGAACATGTATTGAGACCTGGCTGCCTTTAGATGTGCTCAAATCCATCAATACTCCCGAAGTCAAAGCCAAACTGGCCGAATGGGACCAGAAGATCGCCGAGTTTAATCCGCAGAATGACGTGCAAGAGAGAATCAGAAGATTCAATGAGCGCACAGCGCAGATGAAGAAGGAAGGGCAGGATGTCTCCGGTCGCACACCTCCATCCGACCTTCGACCTGGACCGGCCCTCGACATGAACCGTCCCGGCAACTGCTACGCCAGCACGATCGCACCGACTGCCGGGCTGGCGGTCAAGGGCGTCCTCTGGCACCAAGGGTATAACAATGCCATGGAGCCCAACGGGCAGGTCCTGTACTATCAAGTCTTTGCCCCGATGATCAAGGCCTGGCGAGCAGCCTTCAACGATTCGGACATGCCCTTCGGCATCATCTCGTTATGCACCGATGGCGAGCCGCAGGATCTGGACAACTATCTTGAGAAGATGGTTGACGAAGGAATCTATATCCGCGAGGCGCATCACAAGACCTTCATTGACCTGCGGAAAGCTGGCGACAAGAACATCGGCTATGCCAGCAGCTTCGATCAGCGCCGTAACTGGTTCCATCCCCAGATCAAGATCCCGGTGGGCGAGAGAATTGCCCGTTGGGCCTTGGCCACGCAATACGGGATGAAACAGATCCGGTGGCTGCCCCCGGCCATCAAGGAGATGCGGGTCGAGAACGGCAGGATCGTGCTCACTTTGGATGACGATACCGCCCCCTACAATGACGGCCCGATTCTGGGATTTGCCATCGCGGGCAAGGACGGCAAGTTCCAACCGGCTACCGCCAGATTCCTGGAAAAGGGGACGGACGGACGCAACCGGCCGCAATCTGACAAGCATGCGATCGTCCTTGCCAGCCCGCTGGTTCCCGAACCGGTTCATTTCCGATATGCTTGGGGCCGGAATCCGCTGGCCAACCTCAAGACAGTGGATCACACGGATATCCCCTTCGCAACCCAGCGCAGCGACAACTGGACGCTCGCCGACATGTGCGAAATCTACACCGGGAAGAAATGCGCCGTTCCCGGAGTGCTGAATGGCAAAGAGAGCCGGGAACTGAGCAAGACCCTTCGCGCGGCCGATCTGGAACGGCGAACGGCCGCTGCCAGATCGTTACTAAGTCGGTTTGAATAATGGATGTGGTCGCGGATCAATGCGACACCACATACATCAGCAAGTTCACCCCGAGCTTCAGCGCGTCGTCGTCGGCGTAGCCGATGTTGTAGGCATGAGGCAGGCGTTCCCAGCCGGCGCTGAGGCTGAAGCGCGAGTAGATCACGCTCAGCGTGCCATCCGTGTCGATGGCCTCCAGTCGGGGGTTGGTCACGCCGCCAAACAGCTTCTTCGCCAGCGGCGCCATTTCGACGTGCCGCGTGTCGGAAATGAACGTAAACAGCGCATGCTCCGGCGGCAGCGCCTTGAGTTGGCGGTCGGGATAGATCAGTTTGATCTCGTCGCGGAAGGCCTTGTCGAATTCGCTGGAGCCAACCGCGCAATCGACCAGCATGGTCCCGCCGTTGTCGAGATACTTGCGCAGGCGTGTGCGAACCGCGTCGGTCAACTGGAACTTGCGCTGGCCGGTCATGTACAACACCGGGAAGGAAAAGATATCGTCTTTTCCGAGGTCCACCGGCATACGCCTGAACTGAACATGCAGCGTGGTATCCTGGGCGATGGTCTTCAGGAGATTGGGCAGGCCATGAGGCGTGGGATCCCAGTCCCCGTTGTGTACGATCCGGCCCAGTACCAGTTGGTCGCGGCTGGCGTCGGCCTTTTGATGGTACGCCTTCTGGTCGGCGAAGCACCGGCCATATTCGCCTGCTTCTCATATCGGCCACTGCACCTCTCCATCTCTAGCCTCTTGGCGGACGATTGTTGTACATGCGGTAAAACGCCTCTGTCGCAAATTGTGGGTCGTGCGGCTCATGCGGGGCGAAATAGAGGAACAGCGGCTTCTTCCCGGCTTGTTCCTTGATGAAGGCGATGATGTTGTTGGCATTGCCCTCGGCGGTCTTGCCATCGACATGGCGGTCGAAATCCTGATCGAGCTTGTTCGGATTATTGCCAAACTTGCCGCCGCGGATGCAGGCGTAGCCGGCGGCCTTGATCGTCTGCGCGAGCGTCGCGGTGGCGCGAGTGGGGCGTAAATAACTCTGCCCGCTCTGAATCATCGTTCGGCTCGGCATGCAGACGGCGCCGCTGTTTGAGCCCAGCACGTAGGCGTTGCGGAAGATGAACCCATGCTCGAGTAGTTTGTCGATCTGTGGGGTCTTGACGATGGGATGCCCAAGGGCGCCAAGGCAATCCGGCCGCAGATCATCGGCGAGGAGGAAGACGATGTTGGGTTTGGTTGCGGTTTCCACGGCCTGCAGCGTGGCAACCGGTGCCAGCAGCAGGGCGGCCAGGAGCAGCAGATGGCGTTGCATGAATTGTCCTCATTCATCAATCGTGCCGATAACTTCTTCGGTCTTCCAGAGTTCCATGGAGGCTAATTCTACTTGCCTTGGGGCATGCTCGGCTCGGGGCCGTCGTCGTCGGTCTTGGTGTCGCCCCAGAGCGGTTTGACGAGCGTGGCGTTCCACGCATCCCACTTGGACTGAAGTTCCCGCGCCTTGTCGGGCATGGCGGCGGCGAGGTCTTTGGTCTCGCCGATGTCGCCGGCGAGGTTGTAGAGCCTGGCGGCCGTGACCGGCTGGCGGCGGCGGCCGGTGCGGGTATCGACATTGGTATCGTAGCAGACGAGTTTGTAATCGCCGGCACGGATGGCCATCTGCTGGCCGAACCGCCAGTAGAGCGCATCATGTGGCGGGCCGGACTTCTCGCCGCTGAGGAACGGCAGCAGATTCACGCCGTCCAGTTTCCACTCCGGTTGGACGGCCACGCCGGCGACGGCAAGCGAGGTGGCGGTGAGGTCGAGTTGGATGGCGGGCTGGTCGTACACACCCGGTTTGATGTGGCCGGGCCACGATACGACGAACGGCACGCGGATGCCGCCCTCGAGCGTGGTGCGTTTGGAGCCGCGGAGCGGCGTGTTGCGCGAGCCGTTGATGGTGGTGCCGGGCATGGTCGGCCCGCCGTTGTCGCTGATGAAGATGATGAAGGTGTTCTCGTCTTGGCCGGTGTCGGTGAGTTTCTTACGCACGACGCCCACAGCCTCGTCGAGCGCCAGCGTCATCGCATCATAGGTACGCCGTTGTTTGTCGGCGATGCCGGTGAATTTTGCGAGGCGGTCCCCGGTGGCGTGCATCGGCGTGTGGACGGCGTTGAACGCGAGGTACAGAAACCACGCCTCGGCCTTGTGGCGTTCGATGAAGACCACGGCCTCGCGGCCGAAGGCGTCGGTGGTGTAGTCGAGTTCCTTGACCGGCTCCGCGCCGCGCAGGATGCCGGCGGCCGCAAAATAGCTGTGCGCGCCACCGAGGAAACCGAAGAACTCGTCAAAGCCGCGCTGTGGCGGGCGCATGGCCGGCGGCGCGCCGAGGTGCCATTTGCCGACCAGGGCGGTGGCGTAGCCGGCGGACTTGAGGCGGTTGGCGATGGTGGTTTCGCTGACTGGCATACCCTCGGTGCCGTTGGGATTGAACTCGTGGCCAAACCGCTCCTGGTATCGGCCGGTCAACAAGCCGGCCCGCGTCGGCGAGCAATACGGTCCCGAGACGTAGCCGCTGGTGAAGCGCACGCCAGACGCCGCGAGGGCGTCGAGGTTCGGCGTGGGGATGTCCTTGCAACCTTGGAACCCCAGGTCGGCGTATCCGAGGTCGTCGGCGACGATGAAGAGAATGTTGGGCTTATCGGTGGACCTCGGCGCGTCGTCGGCGTGGAGCGCGGCCAGCGGAGCCAGCAACAGGACCGCGAGGGTGGGCAATAGGTGTTTCATGGTCTTGGCAACTCCTTGCGGTTGGGTTTGGACGGGTGTGCCCATTTGTTCGGGAGGGCCGCAGTCTCTGCGGCCGTTGTCGCGGGAACGCCGCTCCGGCCGTGCGGGAGCACGGCCCTCCCGGATTCGTGGGCGCACCCGTCTGGACTGAGGCATGATCAATCCTCCAGTTGCGCGGGGTCGATGGGTTTGCCTTCCCAGTACCAGACACCATTCTTCTGTTCCAAAACCCGGTGGGCGCTGCCAGGCGACGGAGGCGTGTTTACGGTTGTCAGCCAATGGCCGAGGTCGCGGACGACCTCGGCGTGTAGCCGATCGCGGGCGAGGTTGGTCCACTCGTGCGGGTCGGCCGGCATGTCGTACAGTTCCTCCGAGCCGTCGGCGTAGCGGATGTATCGCCAGCGATCCGTTCGAATGGTGTGGTTGCCGACGTTGTGCGTCGTGATTGCGGGCCAGGGACGCGGCGAGGCGGCGTCTTTCAACTGTGGCAGCAGACTGTGGCCTTCGAGGCCGGATTTGGCCGGCAGGCCGCACAGTTCGACCAGCGTCGGGTAGATGTCGAGCAACTCGGCCGGTTGTGTACATTTAGCGGCGCGGGCGACGCCGGGACCGGCGAAGATGAGCGGGACGCGCGTCGAACGATCCCAGAGCGAGTTCTTGCCGGTGATGAGTTTCTCGCCGAGATGCCAGCCGTTGTCGGACCAGAGGACGACGATGGTGTTGTCGGCCACGCCGGCCGCATCGAGTGCATCGAGCACCCGGCCGAGTTGGCTGTCCATGAACGTGGTGCTGGCGAGGTAGGCGCGCACCAGCGGGCGCCACTGGTTGGACTTCTTCAACCACGACAACCGTGGTTCCGGCAGTTTCCAGTGCAGATACCACGAAAAGGGTGGCGTGCCGGCGCGCTCGTTGTCTTTCACCGGCGGCAGCACAATGTCGTTCTCTGCCGGAATCAAATCGAACCATTTCTGCGACGCGAAACAGGGCACATGCGGCAGGCGGAAGCCACAGGCGAGGAAGAACGGTTTGTCCTTCGGCCGGGCGGCGAGCTGGGCGATTGTGTTGTCGGCGGTCTTCCAGTCGGGTTGCTCGCGGTCGTCCGTCGGGAACACGCCCCAGTCCATCGCGTTCATATCATTGGGCGTATGCACGAACTTCTGTTTTGGCAGCGGCATGCCCGGCGACGGACCCCAGACGTCAAACTCGTTGCCATGCAGCCTGGCCGGGATCGAGCCGTCGTGAAATATCTTGCCGAATGCGGCCGTGAAATAGCCTTGCCGGGCGAAGTATTGCGGCAGGGTGACGCAGTCGCGGGTGGCCGCGACATCGCGAATGCCGGGCGCGAGTCCGTAAATGCCGGTCGTCCCAGGCCGCAGGCCGGTCAACAGACTGCTGCGCGACGGGTTGCACAGCGGCGACTGGCAGTGGGCATTGCTGAACAGCGTGCCGCGTGTCGCGAGCCGGTCCAGGTTCGGTGTGTGCGCTTGTGGATGTCCGCCGAGACAGCCGACCCAGTCGTTGAGATCGTCGATGGCGATGAACAGGATGTTGGGTCTGGCCGCCGGTTTGGGCGACTCAGCGGCACGAACCGCGGCCAGCGGCATCAGCAGGATGGTAAGAATCAGACTGACTGGTTTCATGTGTGCCTCATATCCCCGCCATTAGATCTCGACCCAGCACGGCTCCTTGGGATGCAGCTTGACGCGGTCGTTGTATTCCTCCGTCAACTTGTCGGCGACGAGGCCCTGCTTGATCAGGTCGGCCTCGGGCGTGGCACCCAGGTCGCGGGTATCCACCAGCCATTGATCCAGGGCGTGGCGCAACTCGGCGAGCTTCTCGCGGATTCCCGCGTCATCGCTGCTCGCCAGGTCGTTCATCGCATGGGGATCGGCTCGGCAATCGTAAAGCTCTTCCGCGGGCTTGTGATGGGCGAAGAATCGCATCTGCGCCGGCGCCAGCTTCCCTTGGGTTGCCGCCGCCCGCCACACGCGCATGATGGGGTTGAGTTCGTTGTAATTGATATATTGCGAATAGGGCAGATCCGGCTGGAAATTCCGAATGTACCGATATTGGCCATCGCGCACCGAGCGAACACGATCGTAGGCTTCATCCATGCGGTCGCGGTGCGCGTACACATACTTCCGCGGCAGCGCGCCGCCGCCGAGATAGGGCGTTCCGGCAAACGCCGCCGGCGGCGTGAGGCCCGCCAGCGTCAGGAGCGTCGCCGGAAGATCGATCATGCCCGCCAGTTGATCGGCAACCGTCCCCGGCTTGATGCCATTGGGCCAGCGGACAATCAGGGGAATATGCGTGCCATCGTCATAGCACCAGCGTTTCATGCGCGGCATGCCCCGGCCGTGGTCCCCGGTGAAAAGCACCACCGTGTTGTCCGCCAGCTTCTTTTTCTCCAGCATCGCCATCACATCGCCGACGTCGTAGTCGACCGCGGTGCAAAGCTCGTGATACTGCCGCACATCGTGCCGCACTTCCGGCGTATCGGGATAGAACGGCGGCAGGAGGATCTTGCCGGCATCCTGGCGCTCGGCCGGCTTCAGGCGGCGGGTGTTGCGGGCGTGCATCGTCTCGGTCCCGCGGACTTGCGATTCATGCGTGTGGAAAATGTTGAAGAAGGCGAGGAACGGTTGATCGGCGGGGAGATCGCCGGCGCGCCAGTCGGCCGTGGAATCGAACCCGCCGCGCGGGACACCGAAATTGAAGTCGGTTTTGTTGGTCCAGATGATCCGATAGCCCGCCTTCTGCAAGTAGCTCGTGAACATCGGCGGCGGGCGGAGGAGCGTGGAGCGCATGTGATGCGTGCCGATGGCGATGGGATACTGCCCGGTGATCATGCCCGAGCGCGATGGGGCACAGACCGGGCAATGCGTGAAGCAGTTGTTGAACCGCGCGCCCTGGGCCGCCAGGGCGTCGAGATTCGGGGTGTGCGCCAACGTGCTGCCATAGCAACCGATGTCCGGGCTCATGTCCTCACCGACGAGGATGATGAAATTCGGCGGACGTTGTCCCGGCGCCGCGTGCGCTTGCCTTGCCATCGCCACCGCGCCCAGCGCCACGGCCGCCGATCCGATGAACTGCCGTCGTGTCACCTGTTGGGCCATCGCGAGTTCCTCAGTAGCGCCGAATCATACCGGCGGGAAATTACAATTGAACAGAAATCCTTTGGTATCGGTATAACGGTGCGTGATCATGGCCGTTTGGGAAATAAGGAACCGTGTATGAACTTGAGATTCTGCCGCGCCCATTGGAGCCTGGCCGTCCTTGCGTTACTCATTGGCGTTGCCGGACTGGCGCGAAACGCCTGCGCTGCCGCGCCCGAAACGCCGCTGCCGTCGAAACCGAACCTCGTGCTCATCCTCATCGACGATATGGGCTACGGCGACATCGGGCCGTTCGGATCCAAACTGAACCGCACGCCGGCGCTGGACCGCATGGCCAGCGAAGGGATGCGCCTCACAAGTTTTCTCGCCTGCCCGGTCTGCACGCCGTCGCGAGCCCAGTTCATGACCGGATGCTACGCCAAGCGTGTCT
>JBEKVL010000066.1:0-13953 GCA_049514055.1 Tepidisphaeraceae bacterium
GGGTTGGCGGCATCATGATGTTCCTCCATATTATCCGTGGCGCTGCGCGCGCGGGGCGTTTTGCGCGCAACAGCGCGCAGCGCAAAAGTGGAGTTGGTGCTGTGGGGGTGTGATTTGAGAAAATGGAAATTCTTTGGCGCGCGCAACACCTTCGCGCAACAGTGGGAATGCAAGTTGTGGGTGGTTCGGGGGTTAACCGCGGAATTGGCAACCGGGCAGAGCGTGGGGAGATGGGTATGCCCGTCTTTTTTGGCAAATGCCACCTGCAGCCGCGATCAACGATCGCGGCTACAAACGGTTCGGGACCGCGATCAACGATCGCGGCTACAAACGGTCGTCGCCCGGTGGTGGGGCGGGCACCGGCACGACCACCGGCGCCGGCGGGTGCGTCTGCAACTCCACCATGTAGCGATACCGGCTCGACACCGACATCAGCTCATCGTGGGTTCCCTGCTCGACCATGCGGCCATGTTCGATCACCACGATGCGGTTGGCATTGCGGATCGTTGAGAGGCGGTGGGCGATCACGAAGCAGGTCCGGCCGGCCATCAGCTCGGCAAGGCTCATCTGGATCAGACGTTCGGATTCGGTGTCGAGGTTGGACGTGGCTTCGTCGAGGATCAGAATGCGCGGATCGGCGAGGATGGCGCGGGCGATGGTCAGGCGTTGGCGCTGGCCGCCGGAGAGTTTCACGCCGCGTTCGCCGATCAGGGCGTCGTAGCCGTTCTCGATCCGGGTGATGAACTCGTGGGCGCTGGCCCGGCGGGCGGCATCCTCGATCTGTTGCAGAGTCGCGTCACGCCGGCCGTAGGCGATGTTCTCGGCGATGGTGCCATCGAAGAGGAAGGTGTCCTGCTCGACGATGCCCAGCAGGCGGCGATACGAACCCACGTCGATGTTGCGGAGGTCCACGCCGTCGAGCAGGATGGTGCCGGCCGTGGGATCGTAAAAGCGGGCGATGAGGTTGCAGAGGGTGGTCTTGCCTGCGCCGGAGGGGCCGACGAGGGCGATGGTCTGGCCGGGGGCGGCTTCGAGGGTGATGTCGTGGAGGACGGTGGTTTGGTCGGGTGGGGCGGGAGAGGGGATTTGGGATTTCAAATTTGAGATTTCAGATTTCAGATTTGAAATCTGGGATTTGGGATAGGCGAAAGACACGTTTTGCAGCGTCACCCGGCCGCGGACCTGGGGGCGATCGAGCATGAGATTCGACGACGTCCCGGCGAACTCGGCCGGTTCGTCGAGAAGATCCAGGGTGCGGTCCAGACCCGCGAGTTGATTCTGCAAGCTGGTGGCCGACTCAGCCAGCGTGGCAATGGGGCCAAGCAGCGCCGTGAGGTACGCGAGGAAGAGCACGAGGTCGCCGGTGGTGAAGGCCAGATGTGGATCGAGCAATCCCTGCCGCACCATCGCCTGATCGTGCAGCACCCGTGACCCGCCGAACCAGAGTAATAGTGCAGAAGCGAGCGGAATAAGGATCGACCAGGCGATGTCGATGCCGCGCATCCACCACCAGGCGTGGAGTTCCTGGCGGGCCATGAGGTGGTTGCCGGTGGTGAACGAGGCCGACTCCGATTTCTGCCGGCCGAACGCCCGCACGACGCGCATGCCGCCGAAGGACTCGGTGGCGTGGGCGTCGATTCCCTGACGCGTGGAGCGGATGTCTCTGAAAAGGGGACGAATACGCCCGATCCAGGTGCGGTGCGTCAGCCAGACCGTCGGCAGAAGCACGATGGCGCCGACGAGCATCTTCCAGTTGACCAGGGCGAGCATCACCAGCGAGCCCATGAGTTGGATGATGGCCCGCCAGGGGTTGTATATGAGCGAGAAGACCAGGTCGCCCACCCCGCCGGCATCTTCGCGGAGGATGGAGGCGACGCCGCCGGATTTGAGGTCATAGACGCGGTGCAGCGGCAGGCGGACGGCGTGGTCGAAGACATGGCGGCGGTAGGAGGTCTGCACGCGCTTGGTGATGCGCGTGGTCTGCCAGCGGCCCCAGATGGAGAAGGCGATGGAGAGGAGTGTAAGCGAGATCATGCCCACGCCGACGGCCGCCAGGAGCAGGCGCGGGTCCGCGGGCAGGCGGATGGCGCGAAGCTGCGGCGGCAGCGGCCGGGTGTCCAGTACGTTGTCGACGACGAGCTTGGTGCCGTAGAGCGGGATGAGTCCGAACACCGTCGACACCGTGAGCGTGCCCAGCGCCATGGCGAGCGTGGCGCGATGTCCGCGCAGCAATCCCAGGAACGACCAGAACAGCGGCATAAATGCCCGCGAGCGCTTGTTGGACTTGACCTTTCCGTCCATGGTGCCGTACTCGCGCAACAGTTCTCCACGGCGGGCGCGCTCGCGGAGGCGCTTCTGGTAGTCGAGAAAACGGCGCAGGCTGGAACGGCGAGAGTGGGGCATGGGGGAATCTTAGCATGGGAGAGGCGGGAGTCAGTGGTCCGGGGTCAGTAGTTGGGAATAGGGCGATGGACAGCATCGTTATCACCATTCCCAGTAAAGACGCCCCGATCCGAGAGTGCGCCGATGATCACGGCGTCGTGGCTCGGGTCGCTGGCGATTCACGGAAGAACGCTTCGAACGCCTCGACGTCGGTGGCGATAACGTGCGGGTTGACGCTGATTTCGCGGGTAATCGCCTTCTCGAGCCGCGCGCACTCAGCATCGTCGCCGATGGCATAGAGGAAACGCCGGCCGTCACTGTGTATCCAGTGAACAGACACTGGCGAGTTTCTTGGAAAAGAAGACGGGATTGTCTGCCCGGACTCGTCGACAACTTTGAATGGCTCGTCGAGGGGCCGATGGAACAGGGTCTGAATGAGCCAGTTGGCGCGAACACAAACGAATCCGGTCTTTGAGACATGGAAGGCGAACTCGCGTTTGCCAACAGCGTCTTGCACCCAGCCGGCTTCCGTCTGCAATTCCACTCGCAGCGGGCCACGGTAACCGCGGGGAACGATGAGTGTGATCTCCGGTCGGGGCTCACCATAGAGCCGAATCACCGCCCGCTTCTTGTCCTTCGACATCGAAACGTGTTGTTCCTTCTGGATGGAGGTATCCCGGACGCAGGACAGACCAGTCGAGCCGATCCCATTTCGCCAGTCTCATCACCGCCATGCCGGCCGAGTCCGTCTGGGCCATCACGGTCGCTGGCAGGTTGTAAGTCAGCATCGCACCAGAAGGTGACACGGTTACGCTTGCCGACGAGATTGGCTTGCCCGTCTCAGCATCCATGACTTGCACGGTCACATCACGATGCCCGTAGATCGCGATGCACCCTTGGAGCAGGATTCCTATTCCGACCAGCAACACTGAACGAAACCGAGTAGCAACGACCATCGGCAACCTCCTTGATCGTTAAGTGCGCCACGCCAGCATAAGGTTCACGCGATTCCCAGGCGGTTGGATGTCTACGGAATAAACTCCATCCGATCGACCCATTCGGCCGGTTCGCTGGCGTATGCGACCGCTTCGAGAAAGTCGGCAACCTGCCGAGTTGAAGCATGGAATCTGGCGAGGAACAAGCCGGGCGAGTGTCGTCCACTCTGCAAGTGTTTCTTGAAGTGGCCGACCATCGTCGCCTTATCTGCGGTCACAAGAATCCGGCCGTTCTCTTCAGCCCACACCAGCAGATCCGGATCGAGAGTGCCAGCCACATTCCTCCAGTGAGTGTGCTGTCAGAACACAGGCCGGAAGCCCGTTCGGAGTTCACGCTTTAGCGTGTTCTGTGAGTGTTTCCGCATAAAGACACGCTAAAACGTGAACTCCAAACATGAACCCCTCGTGGGCCATCATTCCGGTTTCGCCTCATACAGCCCCGTCAACTTATACACCTCGCCCGCCTTGGGCATCGTCATAATCCCCGCATACGGATACGTCCGCACGGTGTCCCACGCAATACGTTTGTAGATCGCGTCCTGCTCGGCCGTCAGGCCCGTCTGTTCGGGCGGGAGTTTCACCTTGTCGGGGGCTTCTTTGTAGAACGTGCAGTAGAGCGTCAGCGTGACCAGATACGCGCCGGGTTTGGTCAGGTGGATGTCGGTGCCGGGGCCCTGGGGGCCTTTGGAGAAGTGGTCGATGAACCACTCGCCGGGCTTGCGGCCGGGGAGTTTGTTGGTGTCCTGACATTCCTTGAGCCGCTTGAGTGCCAGGCCGGCCGGGATGATATGGATCGTTTCGCCGGGGAACTTCGCCTGCATGGTTTCGCGCAGTTCCTGGAAATAGGCCAGATGATTGACGATCGCCTGCTCCCAGGTCTCGGCCGGTTTCACGCCGTATTTGTCGCGGAGGGCGGCCAAGTACTTCTCCTTGGACCAGCCGGGATCGGCGAGCTGCGACCAGCTCTCCTTCTTGAACTCCACGCCCGGCCACTGCTGATACAGATACAGGCGGATGTTCGGATTGGACTCGCGGGCCAGGCGATAGAAGTTGCCGGAGTGTTCTGTTTCGTTCGATATTGAGCGCCCGTGCCCGGAGAACGGCTGGGTGATGAGAATGTCGATGGGCGTCAGATCCCTGAACGCCTTGGGATAGTCGCTGTCGCCGAATCCGGTCTTGGGATGGGTCCAGAGCCAGTCGGTCGGCGCGCCGGGCACACTGAAGCGATGGTGCTTGTGGTCGTAGCCGGCGCTGCGGGCCAGCGGCTCCATCATGCCGGCGAACGTATCGCTGAGGCTGTTGCCGGTGCTGTAAGTTTTAAAACCCCTGGGCGGCGGGGCGTTGCCGATGCGATAGCTGCCACTGACGACTTCGCTTGCGAATTTGCCGGGCGAGGTTGCGATGGCGGAGACCGAGTAGAACCCATCGGCCAGTTCCACCGGTCCCGCGTACGCCTTGCCGCTCTGGCCGCTCGGAGGGACGCCGTCGGTGGTGTAGCGAATGGCCGAGCCATCGGCCGCCCGGATACCGAGCTTGATGGGCTTCTCGTGCGAGCCCGGTGCGGGGTCGAGCGCCGGGGCAGGCGTCGTGTTGGCATCCGTGGCCAGGTCGAGCCCGGCGTAGGCATCGTCCGCCAGCGGCGCGTCGAACCAGGTGTCGGTCTTGCCGTCGAATGCGGCGTCGAATGTACACTTCTGCTTCTCGTTCCGGGTGCCGGCGATGCCAAACGCCTTGCCCGTCAGCTTCTTGTCCCCCTGATAGAGTTCGATCTCCGCGATGCGGCAGTTGGAGCCCCTGGGCCCGATGTACTTCACCCAGCGATATGCCGTCTTGTTGTCGAGTTTGACCTCGCACCACTGGCCGGCGGCCGGGGGCTGGGCGACCTTGCCGAGTTCGACAAAGCCGACCGTCTCGCCCATGTTCGAGCCGGCGATGATGCCGTTCACGAGTACATCGGCGGCACCAGGTGGTGGAAAGAGGCGGGCGCGGTCGACGATGGGGGCGTGGGCGTCCTGGGCGGTTGTGGCCAAGGCGAGCAGACAGAGGCCTAGCGAATGACAGATGAGTACGGGT
Organism: Tepidisphaeraceae bacterium; assembly: GCA_049514055.1. Taxonomy (GTDB): domain Bacteria; phylum Planctomycetota; class Phycisphaerae; order Tepidisphaerales; family Tepidisphaeraceae; genus JANYKD01. The sequence continues at coordinate 5,451 of JBEKVL010000066.1, forward strand.
TTCATGATGGGTGTTACCGGGCGAGCGAAGGACGCGTTGCGAAAGCAGGGCCAGCGTCCTCGCCGGCCTTTCTGAAACAGCAATCGTCCGGTATTCCAGACCAGCGAGAACGCCGGCACTACTCGCAGAGCCCCGCTCCGCCCAATGCCAACCAGGGCGGACTCATCCAATCGCCAGGCCGCGAATACGCAGGAAATCGGAAACGCCGCGGAACCCGCCGGAACGGGCGGGGTTCTCGACGGCCCGCTTTTCCGCCGGCGAGAGGCGGATATTCATAGATCCTACCCCGCATCGACTCCCGCCATCAGCCGCATGAGCGATTCCTGGGTCGCTTCATCGCCTGCAACCGAGCCCACCATACGCCCTTCGCGCATCACCAGCACTCGGGTTGAGAGTTTGAGAAGTTCCGGAAGTTCTGACGAGATCAGCACGATCGCCAGACCCTGCCGCGCCAGATCGGACAACAACACATGAATGGCCGCCTTGGCCCCGACATCCACGCCGCGCGTGGGTTCGTCAACGATCAGGATCTTGCCACCCTGGGCCAGCCAGCGCGTCAGGACCACCTTCTGTTGATTGCCGCCGGAGAGCGCGGCCACCGGGGTGTCGATCGTGGCGGTTTTCACAGCTAGTTGCTTGCAGGCCGCGATGGCGTCTGCGCGTTCGCGTCCCAGTTTCAGGAAGCCCCAGTTCGTAAACCGCTCCAGCAGCGACAGCGAGAAATTCTCGCGGCAGCCCATCATCAGCACGAGCCCCTGCCGTTTGCGGTCTTCCGGCACCAGGCCAATCCCGGCCCGCATGGCCGCGGAGATCGAGCGGCCGGGCAGTTGCCGGCCTTCGACGGAGACGACGCCCTCAGCTCGTGGGTCCAGTCCGAACACGGCTTGTGCCACTTCGCTGCGCCCCGCGCCCACCAGCCCCGCGAAGCCCAGGATCTCCCCCGCATGCACCGTGAAGCCGACCTCGCGGAACTTGCCCGGCGAGCGCAAGCCGCTGACTTCCAGCACCGCGTGTTGCTCCCGGGGCCGCGGGCGAAGATCACCCTCGGCCGCCAGTTCCCGTCCGATCATCATCTGCACCACGCGGTTCTCATCGGCCTCGGCCCGCGGCAGAGTGCCCACATGCCGGCCATCGCGCAGCACGCTGATCCGGTCGCACAGAGTAAACACCTCGGGCAGGCGATGTGACACGTAGATCATGGTCACGCCGCGCTGCTTGAGCTGGCCGATGAGCGCGAACAGCCGCCTGGCCTCCACCTCCGACAGCGAACTCGTCGGCTCGTCAAACACCAGGATCTTCGCGCCCGTGCCTACGGCCGCCGCGATCTGCACCATCTGCTCCTGACCCGTGGTCAGCTCGTGCATGGGCCGGCGGACGTCGATGTCCACGCCGATCTGCTCCAAGAGTTCCCTCGCCTTGGCTTCCATCTCCGACCGGCGCACGAACAGTCCCAGGTGCATGGGATACCGGCCCATGCTCAGGTTTTCGGCCACGCTCAATTCGGGACAGAACGCCAGTTCCTGATGCACCATGCCGATTCCGGCCGTGGCCGCCTCGCGCGGCGAATGGAACCGCCGCTCGACTCCGTCGATGAGCACCCTTCCCTCTTCGGCGCGGTGAATTCCCGCCAGAACCTTGCCCAGCGTCGACTTGCCCGCGCCGTTCTCGCCCATCAGGGCATGGCACTCCCCGCGCCGGATCGCGAGCGTGACGTCCGACAGGGCCGTCACGCCCGCGAACCGTTTGGTGATGGATTCAAAGCGAATGAAGTCGTCGCTCATGTCGCGCCTGGGAGTACTGCTCCGTGAAACGACAGACAAGAATGCCTGTCGCACGACAGGCAAGAATGCCTGTCCTACTGCAATACGACAGACAGCAATGTCCGTCACACGACAGGCGGGAATGCCTGTCCTACTTCTTCCCGAGCCACTTGTCCCAGTTCTTGCCGAATTCGTCGGCAGTGTCTTTGGTGATCTTGGCCAGCGGATCGACTCGCCGGTGCTTGGCCGGATCGGTGCTCTTGCTGTCCATCCCCTCGGGGTCTTTTCCGTTGACGATCTTCGTCAAGAGCATATCCACGGACTTGTAGCCCCAGCCGTAGCAGTCCTGCGCCAGCAGGACCGCCACGTGCCCGCTCTTCAGGTACGGCAACTGTTGTGGCAGGGCGTCCACGGCCACCACTTTCACGGTGCCCGGCTCCCACTTCAGCGCATTGGCCGTGAACAGCGGCCAGCCGCCGATCATCGCCCAGCCGCCGATGGTCGGGTTCGCCCGCTGGGCATCGTTGACGGCCTGGGCGGCTTTCTCGGGCGTTTCTTCATGGTAGAACACGCCTTTGTCATCGTTGAGTTCCTTCATGTTGGGATACTTCTTCAGCCCCTCGCGCACACCCTGCACACGGGCTTGAAGATTCGGGGCCGACTGGTTGCCGGCCAGGATGGCGATCGTTCCCTTCTCGCCCATGGCTTTGGCAAGTTCATCCATCACCGTCATTCCCCAGACCCTGTCATCCGTGCCGTAGAAATACGCGCGTTTCGATCGCGGCGCATCCGAGTCAAAACAGATGACGGCCACGCCCGCATCCGCGGCGCGGTCGATGGCGGTCGTCAGGGTGTTGGCCTCCGAACACGATACGGCGATTCCCTGAACGCCCTTGCGGGTCAGGGCGTCGATGGCCTCGGCCTGCTTCGCGGCGTTCTCGTCGGTCGGCGTCTGCCAGTCGATCACGATGTTGACGTTGTACTTCGCGCCCAGTTCCTTCGCCGCGTCCTTCGCCCCGGCATACGCCGCCTGGAAGACCGCGTTGGACTGGCTCTTGGCCACCAGGCCGATGGTGATGGTCTTGACCGGCTTGCCGCCGCCTCCGGTGCTGGCGGGTTGCTTCTTGCATCCACTAATCGCCAGTACACCAGCCGCCACGCACGTCAACAACACTTGTGTGAATCTCATGTTCGCTCCTGAAGGAATTGCTTACTTGTCCGCCGCGGCCGCCATTACCAGCCGGCGCTGCCGCAACAATTCGCTGAATCGGTCCACGGCCACGGCCACCACGATGGCCGAGCCGATGATGATACTCTTGTATTCCTGGTTCATGCCCACAACGAAGATGCCGTTGTCGATCAACTGGATCACCAATGCGCCCAACAGCGCGCCCAGCGCGGTGCCGCGACCGCCCATCAGGCTGGCCCCGCCGACCACCGCCGACGCCACCACCATCAGTTCGTCGCCCGTGCCGCTGTTGGTCGACACGGCCCCGAATCGTCCCAGTGACACCAGGCCGGCGATCCCGGCGCACAGGCCGCTGATGACGTACACCCGCAGCTTGATCATTCCCACGTTCAATCCCGCGAAGCGTGACGCCTCTTCGTTGCCGCCAATGGCATAGGTCTCGCGCCCGGGACGCGTGTTTCGCAGGAAGATCCAGCCCAGCACCATGACCAGCAGCGTCACCAGCATCGGCGTGAACCGCAAACCCGAAGCAAACTCGTAGCTCATGAACCGCACCGTGAACGCATCGGGCAGGACGCCGCCTTGGCCCGGAAGCGACTTTTCCGGCGAGATCACGTTCGCGAAGCCGCGGAAGATGCTCATTGTTCCCAGCGTCACGATGAACGGATGCAACCGCAGGCACACCACCAGCAGTCCGTTGACCAGCCCGCACGCCAGCCCCACGCTCAGCGACACGGCCATCGCCGGCAGCACCACACCGAGGAGCGATCCCTCGGCCTGTCTGGCCAGCGGCACGCGGATGGCCCACGCGGTGAGCAGCGCCGCCAGCGCCCAGATCGAACCCACCGAGATGTCGATGCCGCCGGTGATGATGACCACCGTCATGCCCACGGCCATGATGGCGTAGATCGCCATATTCGTGGCCACACCGTTGAACAGGTTGTCGAAATTGAGGAACAGATTGGAGTATCGGCCGCCCGCGTTGTAATACCCCGCGACCACCAGCAGGGCGCCGAGGAGCACCACCACGGCCACAAGTCCCAACTCCTGCATGCGCCAGCCGCCATGCCTGAGCATGCCCGGCTTCGAACTGCCGCCCGAAGCTTCACTCATGCCTCGCTCCTTGGGTCATTAGAACCGTGGCCGGTATGCATGCGTGCTCCCAACCGTTGACAGGAGTGGCGGAACTTCATCGGCAACGAGTATAAGCTCCGACTGCACGATGACAAGGCGAAGCTCGCAGCAGTAGCAGAGACGGATCGTGCGCGATACGCTCCGATCATGGCAAGGCACGCGGCGGTTGGAATTGAGCGGGAGTTGTTTTCGCGGCTGGCATCGCGATACCGGCGCCGCTGGCGAACGGACTTTCATGCCGTCGATGTGGCCGGCCGGGTTGCCCTGGGCGACCGGCGGGGCGAACGCCAATGCCCGGCGGGCGTTGAGGTCTGCCGGCTCGCCGTGCAAGAGTCGCTTCGCTGGGGCGAACCGATCGTCATGCCCGGCCCAGGGGAGACACTCCTCTGGGCCGTGCCTCTTATGCGCAACGGGTGTTTGCTGGGCGGGCTGGTGGCAACCATTGCCGAGCGCAAGCTGTTCCGCCGCGGCAGCAACGAAGCCAGCGTGGACGTACGTGCCGCCTGTGCCGATCTGTTGCGGATGGCGGTCGAGCACAACCTGACCAACGCCGCGCTGCTGGAGACCCGTCTGGGCGAGAACCAGCGCGAGAGCATTCGCGCCCAGTCGATCCACACCTACAAGGCCAGCCCGCACTACGACGTGCGCACCATGTACCTGCTGGAGGAACCGGCCCTCATTGCGGCCATCCGGCGTGGCGACCGCGGCGAGGCGCGATCCATCCTCAACCGGCTGCTGGTGGGCATGATCCATCGCGCGGGCAGCAGGCTCGAGCTGTCCAAGAGCTTCTTCATGGAACTTGTCGCCATGATGTCGCGCACGGCCGTCGAGGCCGGCGGCGCTCCCGAGGAACTGCTGGGCACGAACTACGACAGCGTGTCGCGCCTGGCCGCCATTCACAGCGATGAGGAACTCGCCCGATGGCTGCGCGAGATGCTCGAGCGCATCATGGACGCGATCCAGCGCAGTCCCGCCGGCGTGCAGGCCGTGCAGCTAGGGCATGTGCTGCGGTTCATGTCCGAGCATTGCGGTGAGGGGATTTCCCGCGACGACGCCGCGAAGGCGGCCGCCATGTCGCCGGCCCATTTCTCGCGGCAGTTTCGCAAGCATTTCGGGCAGACGTTCACCGGGCTGCTCAACCACCTCCGCACCGACCGGGCGGCCGACCTGCTGCTGCGATCGGACAAGCCGCTCAAACTCATCTCGCTGGAGTGTGGATTCGCCGACCAGAGCCATCTCACCAAGGTTTTCCGCCGTCGCTTCAAGGCCACCCCGGCCGCATATCGATCCGAGCACCAAATTACCAAACCATGATCGCATCGTTCAGGACCGGCCGGGCGCATCGGGATAGTCTCCCCGTCAACGGAGATCCTCATGCAATCGTTCAATCGCCTCGCCATCGACCGTCCCGAACAGCTCATCTTCGGGCGCGCGCCCTATCCCCTGACGACCCGCCGGGGCATGGTGATCGGCGGCGGCACGGTCTATCCGGAGCTGAATTTCACCCTGCCGCCGATCAGCATCGAGACGGCCAACATGCCCCGGATTATCGAGCATTATCGGGAGATCATCACCGGCGCCGTGCATCGGGCCATCGAACTGGAATGCCACGGGCTGGTCATCGAATTCGAGACACTCCCGCCCATGACCGAGAATCCGCAGTGGGGCATCGACCTCACCAAGGTTCTGCTCGATGGCCTGGAGAACGGCCACGCGAAGAACGGCCTCAAGAGCGTGCTGCGCGTCACTCCCAACGACACCCGCGAGATGGAGCGTCCATCGTTGATGCGCAGCGGCCCGCTTTGGGAGAATATGCTCAAGACGTTTGAAGGTTGTGCGGCCGCCGGAGCGGAATTGCTCAGCATCGAGTCCGTCGGCGGCAAGGAGATCCACGACGAGGCCCTGACCTACTGCGATATTGCCCAGGTCATCTTCGCGTTGTGTGTCATGGGTGTACGTGACATGAGGTTCCTGTGGACGGAGCTTGGCAAGATCGCCGCCCGACATGGCGCTGTCTGTGCCGGCGACACTGCCTGCGGCTTGGCCAACACGGCGATGGTCCTGGCCGAGCAGAAGATGATCCCGCGCGTCTTCGCCGCCGTCGTGCGTGCGGTCTCGGCGGTTCGCTCCCTGGTTGCCTACGAATGTGGCGCCGTCGGCCCGGGCAAGGACTGCGGCTACGAGAACCCGTTTCTCAAGGCCATCACCGGATTCCCCATGGCCATGGAAGGCAAGACGGCGGCGTGCGCCCACTTCAGCCCGCTCGGCAACATCGCCGCCGCCACCTGCGATACCTGGAGCAACGAGTCCGTGCAGAACATCAAGCTGCTGGGCGGCATGGCCCCGACGTGTTACCTGGAGCAGCTCATCTATGATTGCCGCCTGATGAACCAGGCGATCGCCGATGGCCCGGCCGGGGCGGCCATGATGCAGCGCTGGATGGTGCAGTCGGACGCCGCCCTCGATCCGCAGGCATTCATCCTCGCGCCGGCCAACGTGATCGCCATCGCCCGTGCCATCGTATCGACAGGCAACCACTATCGCGCCGGGAAGGCTGCCGCCTTGACGGCCGTGCGGCTGATGCGCGAAGCCGCCGCGGCGGGCGCCCTGCGATTGAGCGACCGCGAGCGCCCCTGGCTGGACACGATCCAGGCGGCCGTCGCTGAGTTGCCCGGCGACGAGGACGCGTTCATCAACCAGATGATGGGCGTCGTCGATCAATCGAAGTTCGTGGCCGGGGACTACGACCTGCAATAGGATCCGGCTCCTGGCCGACCTCGCAAGGCCCCGTGTCCACAGGCCATTGGATCAATACTTCGGCACGCTCGGGTCGACGTCCTTCGACCAGGCCAGAATCCCGCCTTTGAGGTTTGTCAGGCGGCCCTTGAAGCCGGCCTGTTTCAGGGCGGCGATGGCTTTGGCGCTGCGGACGCCGCCTTTGCAGTGAACGACGGTTTCGCGCGTGGCGTCAATGTCGGTGATACGAGATGTCACCGAGCCGAGCGGAATCAGTGTTGAGTTGGGGATCCGGCCGATGGCAAATTCCTGCGGCTCGCGGACGTCGATGATCTGGATATCCCGGCCCGCGTCGATCCAGCGCTTGAGCTCGACGGCCGTGATTTCATCGGCCGGGGTCTCCTGGGCGGTGCCGTGCCGAGTCAGGCCACAGAATACTTCGTAGTCGATCAGGGAGCGGATCTTCGGATGCTCGCCGCAGACGGGGCAGGTGGGATCCTTGCGGAGCTTGAGTTCGCGGAACTTCATCTTCCAGGCATCGAAGAGCAGCAGCCGGCCGACCAATGTCTCGCCGCCGCCGAGAATCAGCTTGATCGTCTCGTTGGCCTGGATCGTGCCGATGATGCCCGGCAACACGCCCAGCACGCCGCCCTCGGCGCAGCTTGGCACCAGGCCCGGCGGCGGCGGCTCGGGATAGAGGCAGCGATAGCACGGGCCGGCCTGGTGGCCGAAGATGCTGGCCTGGCCTTCGAAGCGGAAGATCGAGCCGTAGACGTTGGGTCTGCCGAGCAGGACGCACGCGTCGTTGACCAGGTAGCGCGTGGGGAAATTGTCGGTGCCGTCCACGACGATGTCATAGTCGCGGATGATCTCCAGGGCATTGGCGCTGGTCAGCCGCGTCTCAAACGCCTCGACCTTCACGTTGGGGTTGATGTCGTTGATGCGGTCGCGGGCCGAGGCGATCTTGGGCCGGCCGATGTCGCGCGTGCCGTGGATGATCTGGCGTTGAAGGTTCGAGGCATCGACGGTGTCGAAATCGACGATGCCGAGGTGGCCGATGCCCGCGGCCGCCAGGTACATTCCCAGCGGCGCGCCCAGCCCGCCGGTGCCGACCATGAGCACACGGGCGGCCTTAAGCTTTCGCTGGCCTTCCATGCCGACCTCCGGCAGGATCAGGTGCCGGCTGTAGCGGCCGATTTCCTCGTTGCTCAGCTCGGGCAGAGCTTGCGTGGCGACAGCTTCTTCGGCGACATCGCAGGTGGTTCCACCGGCGATCGAGGGGACAATCATGACGGTCGCGCCGCCGGCAAGGGGCGTGTCGAGGCCGGACTGATGCCGGATATCCTCGTCGTTGACGTAGACATTGACGAAGCTGCGGAGAGCGTTCTGGTCGTTGAACAGATGCTTCCGCAGCGCGGCGTGGGTGGTGGTCAGTTTGCCCAGGGCTTCGCCGGCGGTGGCGGCTTCGACGGCGACTTCGCTCTGGCCGCCGGCAAATCCGCGCAAGGCGGTGGGAATCAGAATTGTGACAGGCATAATCAAACTCCTTGCAGCACTTGTTCAGGGTTGAAGCGGGATCGGTCGGCCTCCAGTTCCCACGAATGCAGTTCCTTCCAGCGGGCCTCATAGACCGAGACGATCACATACGAATAGCTCGGCCAGGCATGGTCCAGGTCAAACTGCG
>JBEKVL010000067.1:0-13778 GCA_049514055.1 Tepidisphaeraceae bacterium
CATGGCCGCGTCTGGATCGCGCCGGAACGGTGCTGGGTGTTGAGGGTTGCAGACGGTGTGCAGAAAAAAACTTTCGAAGGTTTGCGGTTTCGAGGACTTGAGACATAAGGGGCTGGTTGCAAAGTGGTTATGAGTGGTTTGGGGCGTTGGCAACAGGTGAAAATCGGTGTCTTTTCCGGGTCCAGAAGGTGTCCCGATTGGATCCCGTTGGGTCCCGGGTTGGCTCCGCGTCAGTCCGGTCACGTGCCGGAGCAGTTGATCGTTGTTGGTTGATCGTTGATAGCGCGGAGGAGAAGAGCAGCCAGGAGCGAGACAGAGGGAATGTGGAGAGGAAGGCCCACGAAGTTGCACCAAGACACCCGAAGGGACGTTGCTGCGGGCGTATGCGGTTGAGAAAGAGCACGGCCGATTACGCAGGCCGGGGAAGTCGGGCCTCCCCATTAACGGTGGTGTTGCGCGAGATACGCGGTTGGCGCGCAACAGCGCGCAGCGCAAAACGTGGGTTCACGCTGTGGGGGTGTGATTTGCAAAAATGGAAATTCTTCCGCGCGCGCAACACCCGCGCGCAACAGTTGAAATGCAAGTCGCGGCTGGATCAGGGGTTAGCCGTGGAATTGGCGACTTTTGGCATGTGCCTTTAGTTATTTCTGGTGATGTCAATGAGTAGTCACTGGGGCAAGACGCCAACTTATTCGCTCGATCCACCAACTGCGTTTCCGTCTCATTCCCCCTTAACCACGAAGGGCCACAAAGGACCACGAAGAGGAGTTGAAGAGAAATGACTGACCGCGGATGACGCGGATGAAGGAAGAAGATGGCCGGCGGTCGGATCTCCGGTGCGTATACAGCTATCAACCACCAACTATCCACTATCAACCACGACTGTTATCGAGGCGCACTTGCCGGGCGGTTGATTCCAGTTTGGTTACGGCTAAGGGTCGCGGCGAGCGTTTTTCCGGTGTCAGCGGGCGAAGAATGCTGTGGAACGAATCCTGACCCATTTAAGTTTCTCTGGCTTGTTATGGCAGAAGTCATCCGAGCATCTCGATGTCCATGTAGTCCTTATGTCAACTTACTCATGATGTTCGTGAATCTCCTTGCGCCGACCGGACGGGACAGGTCGTCCACTTTGCCCCCCGCGACCGAGCATGATGAGCGTGAATCTCGTTCCGCTGACCGGACGCTCCACAATCAGCCTTCCATCGTCGATAATGCTGAACATGCCATAGGGCGTCGGAAGCTCCCTTGATGCCTTGGCGCTCCTGATTTGAACTACTTTCGGCTTCAGCCCCAGGGCTCGGGCCGCCCGCGAAATATCCTCCACGCACTTTGGGACAAGGGCACTGATCGGCAGCCAGGATCGTGAGGCCCTTCGCGTGTCTCTTCAATACTCGCTCCCTGTCGACGATGAAACGAGGATCAGGCGCTGTTGCCTTGAATTTTTTGACGAGTAGCTCGTATGGCGGGTTGCTGTCCACCGAGACAAAACCAGCCTTGATGAACAAACCGCTTCCGGCCATGAAGCTGTCTGAACTTGTGACAACTGCGACCCCTCGGCACCTGCTTTTCCTCGCGTCCCTCAGACAATCTTCCAGCAGGACAGCGCCGAGTCCTTTCCCCTTGTGCTTGTGATTGACCCACAAGCAATGGATGACAAGGTAACCCTCCGCCTCGACGGGTCTCCACGCATGACTGCCAGGGGCATACTCGATCATCCCGATATCACCGAATTCGCGTGAGCGGAGCACCTTGAACCTCAGGCCTTCCGCGTAGCGCTTCTTGAGCCAATCAGACTTGCGACGATGTCCCTCTTTCTTGCCAGCCTTGTAGCCGCAGAAACTGCATACGCCGATGTTGTCCGCGTTGGTATCGACGATCTCGTACTCTCTCATTGTGATCCTCCTCCCAGTCTTACCAGGCTGCGCTGATCGATGCGAATTTAATTCCGCGGGGGCGTGGCCGACGGGGTCGTCCCCGGACATTCCAAGCGCAGTATACTCCGGGCCCGGGGGCGACAACAACCGAATTCCCGTCCTTGCTTTGCGAGTCGTCCTGTCCGCGGTAGAGCCCTATGCATCGAATCACGACCATGCTCATCGTCTGGTGCGCGATTTTGCTCTTCGCGTTCGCCGCGCTGGCCCAACCCAGTCCGCGAAAGTTCAAAGTCATCGCCTTCTTTAATGGCATGAGCGACAAGGCGTACATCAGTTTTGTGCGCGAGGCGAACGAGTGGTTTGGGAAAGTGGCCGCGGATAATGGCTTCGACTACGAGGCGACGTCGGATTGGAGCCGGCTGAATGCGGAGGTGCTGTCGCAGTACCAGGTTGTCCTGTTCCTGGATACGCGCCCCGAAAAGGCGGAGCAGAGAGAAGCATTTCAGAAATACATGGAAGGTGGCGGCGCCTGGATGGGGTTCCATTTCGCTGCGTTCGCGCTGACCCCGTCACAATTCCCGCAGAACTGGGACTGGTATCACAGCGAATTCCTGGGAGCGGGCTCCTACGTCAGCAGTGCCCTCGCTGGTTGAAAACCAAGGGACGAAACTGCCGGTGAGGGCATCGGCAGCGCTAAATGCGTTGGCCCTGTTTCCCGACGGTTCATTCGTATTTCGAGTTTCGAGTTTCCCTGTGGTAATATCATGAACATGAGAACGCCAATCACTCTTGCCCTGCTCCTCATTCCGCTGGCCGCCAGGGCGGCCGACAATGCCGTGCTCGTCGAGGCGGAGTCCTTCAAGGATTACGGCGGCTGGGTTTGCGACACGCAGTTTGTCCACATCATGGGATCGCCATACCTGCTTGCCCACGGCATGGGCCGGCCGGTGAAGGATGCGAGCACGGCCGTCGAACTGCCCGAGGCGGGCCAGTGGCATGTTTATGTCCGCACCATGGACTGGGTGGCGCGATGGAAAGCGCCGGGGCAACCGGGGCGGTTCCAGGTTCTCATCGATGGGCGGCCGCTGAGCACCACGTTCGGCACCGAGGGCGCTGACTGGCACTGGCAGGATGGCGGCGTGATCGAGATCAAGAACAAGCAGGCCACGCTGGGCCTCCATGACCTCACCGGATTCGAGGGCCGGTGCGATGCCATCGCCTTCTGCAGGGGCGACACCGCACCGCCGGGCGATGCCAAGCCGCTGGCCGCCTGGCGCAAGCAGGTTCTTGGCCTGTCCGACCAGCCTCGCGACGCCGGCGAATTCGATCTGGTCGTGGTGGGCGGCGGCTATGGCGGACTCGGCGCGGCCATCTCCGGCGCGCGCATGGGATGCAGAGTCGCGCTCATTCAGGACCGGCCGGTGCTTGGCGGCAATGGCTCCTCGGAAGTCCGCGTCTGGTCGCAAGGCGGCACGACTCTCGGCAAGTATCCGCACCTCGGCGAGATCGTTGAGGAGTTTTCCGAGAACGCCAAGGGGTCGCCCGGGCCGGCCGAGTCTTTTGAGGACGCCAAGAAGGAAGCCATCGTCCGTTCAGAGAGGAACATCACCCTGTTCTTCAATATCCAGGCGTATGCCGTCGAGATGAAGGATGGCAGTATCGCCGCTGTGCTGGCGAGGGAGATTCCCACTTCCGCCGAAATCCGGTTTCGCGCGCGCCTGGTGGCCGACACGACGGGCCACGGCACCATCGGCGCGCTGGCCGGGGCCGAGTTCGACATGGCCGAGAAGGGCCACATGGGCATGAGCAACATGTGGGTCTGGTCGGAAGCAACGTCGCCGCAGGCGTTTCCCGAAACACCGTGGGCATTGCCCCTGACGATGAAGGATTTCCCCTATCCCAACCGAGGCAAAGGTGAATGGTTCTGGGAAGGGGGGTTCAACCGCGACCCCATTACCGAACTCGAATATGTCCGTGACTGGAACTTCCGCGCTGTCTACGGCGCGTTCAACGCCATGAAGAACGGCGACGGCAAGGACAAGCACGTCAACGCCCGGCTCGACTGGATCGCCCACGTCGGCGGCACGCGAGAGTCGCGACTGCTGCGCGGCGACCTCGTCCTCACCCGGGAGGACATCGTGAACCAGGTCGACTACCCCGACGGCTGTGTCCCCACGACGTGGTCCATCGACCTGCATGTGCCCAAGGAACAATATGAGCAGAAGTTCCCGGACGATCCGTTCATCTCCAAGGCCATCTTCGATGCCCGCGTGGACAAACAGAACGGCTACCCTGTCCCCTATCGCTGCTTCTATTCGAAGAACATCCCCAATCTGTTCATGGCCGGCCGGGATATCAGCGTCGATCGCGGGGCTCTGGGCACGATCCGGGTCATGCGGACGGGCGGCATGATGGGCGAGGTCGTCGGCAAAGCAGCGTCGATCTGCACCAAATACCACTGCACTCCGCGCGACGTCTACCAGACACACTTTGAGGAGCTCAGGGAACTGATGCAACTCCCCGGCCGTGCCCGCCGGGCCGGCGTCAACGACAAACCCGATCCCAACGCTCCCTTGCCCGAAGCCTCGCGAAATCCCGCGCCGCCGCATCGCGCCGACGGGGGCAGTAGCGGCCCGGGAACCGATCCCCAAACTCTTCCCGGCATCATCATCGATGACTCCAAGGCCAAACTCACCGGCCAGTGGAAACGATCCAGCTACAGCCCCGGCTACATCGGCGCCGGCTACATCCACGACGACAATTCCGGCAAGGGAACCAAATCCGCCCGCTACGAATTCACCGTTCCGCAGACCGGCCAGTACGAAGTCCGCTTCAGCTATCGCGGCGGCGACAGCCGTGCGGATAATGTTCCCGTCACCATTATCACGGCCGACGGGGAGAGGACCATCCACGTGGATGAGAAGAAGACACCCGAACTCCCCGGAGGCTTCGTGTCTCTCGGCAACTTCCGTTTCGACTCCACCAAACCCGCCGCGGTCGTCGTCTCCAACAAGGACACCAAAGGCCATGTCATAGCGGATGCGGTGCAGGTTCTGCCGGCGAAGTGACGCCTTCATGCACCTCCTTCCCATTCTCCAACCCGGCCACAGCCGTCTGCGGAGTGTCTTCCTCCGCGTCTACCGCCTCGTCGTGCTGATCGCCATTCTCTGGATGATCCGCATCCACGCAGCGCGCATGCGCATCGACACCGACGCGCCCATCCGTGTCGATGAAGCCCGCGTCTTTTTCCCGCAGGCCGCCGCGCTCGACACAGACACGTCCGACCGCCTGGGCCTGTTCGTCCGCGATTTGCGCGGCCGGACCATCGGCTACGTCCTGCGCACCAGCCCGCTGTGTGACAAGATCGTCGGATACTCCGGCCCGACCGATACGCTGATCGCCCTCGATCCGGCCATGAAAGTCGTCGGCATCCGCGTGCGATCCTCGGCCGACACGAAGCAGCACGTCGCCGACGTCAGGAACGACGAGTACTTCATGTCCCTCTGGACCGACAAGAGCTGGGACGAAGTGGCGGGGATGGAGCCGCAGAAGGCCCGCATCGAGGGCGTTTCCGGCGCCTCGCTGACCAGCCTGTGCATCGCCAACAGCATTCAGCAGCGGTTCAAACTCGTGGCTCAGGGCGCCGTACACCCGCCGCCTCCGCGGTGGCATGCGCCAGACTACATGCTGACTACTATCATTGCCGTTGCGTGTGTGTTCACGTTCACACATCTGCGCGGGCGGTCGTGGTTGCGGCGTGCCTTCCAACTTGTCCTGGTCGCCTACGTTGGCATGGTCAGCGGCCAGATGCTTTCGCAATCGCAACTGGCGGGCTGGGCGGCCTCGGCTGTGCCGTGGCGCATCGCTCCCGGTATGGCCGTGCTCGCGGCCGCCGCCTTGCTGGTGCCCTGGTCCACGCGCCGGCCGGTCTACTGCTCGCATGTGTGCCCGCACGGCGCCGCACAGGAGTGGGTCGGGCGGCTGTCTCCGTGGCGGGCGCGAATTCCGGGCGGACTCCACTCCGCATTGCGCTGGCTCCCACCGGGCCTGCTGGCCCTGGTGCTGGCCATTACGCTGCTGAATCTTCCCTTCGATGCGGCCGGCATCGAGCCGTTTGACGCCTACCTCGTCCGCACGGCCGGCCCGGCGACCATCGCCGTCGCATTAGCGGGCCTGTTCGTCTCGCTGTTCGTGCCGATGGCATACTGCAAATACGGCTGCCCCACGGGGTCGCTGCTCAACTTCGTGCGTTTCCACGGCGCGGCCGATCATTTCTCGCGCCGGGATCTGGTTGCGGCGGGGTTCCTGCTGCTCGCGTACCTGTTGCAGTCCGTGATCTACGCTCGAGTACACCAGTGGATATTCCGATGAACCAACAGACGATCGAACGACCGGGAGCGACAGAAACGAGACGGGCAGGAATGTCTGCCCCACTGACGGGCAAGAATGCCTGTCCTACCGGACTCTCCCGGCGCCACTTTCTCGCCCTTGGCGCTGCCCTGGCGCTGCCGTCTTGTCGCCGTCCGGTTGCCGGTGTCTCCACCCAACTCACCGGCCTGACCATGGGAGGCACCTGGTCGGTAAAGATCCCGCGAGTGCCATCAACGTTCGCCGCCAGGGAATTGCAGGAGCAGATTCAGTCTCTTCTCAACCGTCTCGATAGCAACCTGTCACTCTGGAAACCCGAATCCGCCCTCTGCCGGTTCAATCGCAGCATAACCACCGACTGGCATGAAGTCCCCGCGGAGCTGGCCGACATTGTCGAGCAGTCGCTGGCCATCAGCCGGCAGACGGAGGGCGCCTTCGACATCACCGTCGCCCCGCTCGTCCTGCTCTGGGGTTTTGGTCCGCGCGATTCCGCGCGGCCTCCCGCGCCGCCTTCCGACGCCGCGATCGCGCAGGTCCTTTCGCTTGTGGGCCACCACCGCCTGCACGTGCGCCGCGATCCGCCGGCCATTCGCAAGGACATCCCCGGCCTGCAAATCGACCTCGGCGCCATCGGCAAGGGCTACGCCGCCGACGCCGTGTCCGCCAGCCTCGACCAACTCGGAATTCCCGACTACCTCATCGACGTTGGAGGCGAACTGAAGTCGCGAGGCCACGCATCGACAGCCGGCGCCTGGCCGATCGGTATCGAGGAGCCCACCCCGGACGCCCGCCGCATTCTGCTGACGATCGACCTGCACGACCAGTCCAGCGCCACGTCCGGCGACTACCACAACTTCTACGATGCCAACGGCAAACGCTACTGCCACGAGATCGACCCGGGCACGGGCAGTCCCATCGTCGACGGCCCGGCGGCGGTGTCGGTGTTACACCCCAACGGCGCGACGGCCGACGCCTTCGCCACCGCTTTCATGGTGCTGGGAGTGGAGCGCGGCCTCCGCCTGGCCGAGGGGCTGGGAATCGCCGCCCTGTTTGTGCGCCGCGTGCCGGGTTCGTTTGCGCTTGAGGCAACGCGCGGATTTCCGTGGCGAAAAGTCGCGCCGCAGGGTATTCTCATGCAAGTTCTGTAACGGAACGTGCGCTGGGTGAAACGACAGACAGGAATGTCTGTCCGGTTGTTGACAGGCCATTCTGGCAAGGACAAACCATGCTTGAGAACATCGACCTTTCCAAGAAACTCGACAAGGTGGAGTACAGGAAACTCAAGGGCGAGGCTGAACTGAAGCTCTCGGCCCTGCAGCGGCAGGCCAAGGAACTGGGCATACCGGTCATTATCGTTTTCGAGGGGTGGGACGCGGCCGGCAAGGGAACGCTCATCAATCAACTGATCCTTCCGCTGGATCCGCGTGGATTCAAGGTCCACAGCACGCTAGCACCCACGGCGGAGGAGGTGCTGCATCCGTTCCTGTGGCGGTTCTGGCAGCGTACGCCCGCCCGCGGGCGGATGGCCATTTTCGACCGAAGCTGGTATGGCCGCGTCATCGGCGACCGCGTCGAGGGGAACATCAAGGGACAGGAACTTCAACAGGCCTTCGAGGACATCCGTTCTTTCGGCCGGCAACTGGCCGACGATGGAAACGTCATCATCAAGTTTTTCCTGCATATCTCCAAGAAGGAGCAGAAGCACCGGTTCAACGTTTTGCGAGACAATCCGGCGACGGCCTGGCGGATCAACAAGAACGATCTCAAGCGGCACAAGCACTACGACGAGTACCTCGCCGCCTCCGAGGACATGCTCACTGAAACCGACAGCGATTATGCGCCGTGGACGGTCATCGAGGCCCACGACCAGCGTTTCGCCACGATCAAGATATTCAGCACGGTGATCGCGGCCCTGGAAAATGCCGTCGCGGCCAAACAGCAGAAGCAAGCCGCCAGGCCGCCGGCGGAAGCGGCCGTGCTTGCGCAGATGCCTGACGTACTCAAGAGTTCCATTCTCGACAGAGTGGACCTTTCGCTGACGCTGACCCGCAAAGCGTACGAAGACCGTCTGAAGAAAGCCCAGCAGGAGCTGCGGGAACTGGAGTACGAAATCTACACGCAGCGGATTCCCGTCGTGATCGCCTACGAAGGCTGGGATGCGGCCGGCAAGGGCGGGAACATTCGCCGCCTGGCCCAGAGCCTGGACCCGCGAGGTTATGAAGTGGTGCCCATCGCGGCGCCCAATGACATCGAGAAGAGCCACCATTATCTCTGGCGGTTCTGGGTGCAGATGCCCAAGGCCGGGCACATCACCATATTCGACCGCACCTGGTATGGCCGGGTGCTGGTCGAGCGCGTGGAAGGATTCTGCACGGAGGCCGAGTGGCAGCGTGCCTACCGCGAGATCAACGAGATGGAGCAGCACCTGACCAGCGCGGGCTCGGTGCTGCTCAAGTTCTGGCTGCACATCGACCCGGCCGAGCAACTGCGGCGGTTCAAGGAGCGGGAGAAACTTGCCTACAAGCAGTGGAAGATCACCGAGGAGGACTGGCGCAACCGCAAGAAGATTCCGCAGTACCGCGTGGCGGTGGAGGAGATGCTCTATCGCACGAGCACGCCGTTCGCGCCGTGGACGGTGGTCGAGTCCAACTGCAAGCTCCACGCCCGGATCAAGGTTCTGGAAACGGTCTGCAAGGCGATTCAGAGGCGGTTGAAGTAGTGGAGGCGGGGCAGCAATCAATTCTTCCGCGTCACGGTGATCTCGACCAGGCACTCATTGGGATTACCGCCGGTCTTTTCGGACAGCGTCACCTTGCCCGTGCAGAACTGGCGCAGGGCTTCCGCGGAAACCACGGGGAGATGGTCGAGCGGGTCTTCGCGCGTGGCACTCAGCATGGCGCCCACGCGGCCCTGGGCATCTACCACCGGGCTGCCGGCCGAGCGGGGGTGGACATTGGTTTTCAGAAATGTCTTACCGGTCGAGCCGGTGGGGCCGACAATCAGGTCGCCGCGAAGCAGGTCCAGTCGCGGCTCGAAGAGGCTTGCGCGTGCAAAGGCGGCCACGCCGACCGGGCCCGAATGTGACGCCTCGGCAATTGCCATGGGCTCGAAGTCGTCGCCGGCGACTTTCAGCAGGGCCACACCAAGAGCCGGGTCGGAAGCAACAACCGTGGCCGTGGAGGGGGTGCCATCCGGCGCGACGCAGTCAATTGTGGTTGCACCGGCGACCAGCCGTTCGCAGGTAAGGACCATGTTGGTGCCGACGGCGAAGGCCGCACCGCGGGCGATCGTCGTGGCCGGCCGGTCATGGACGGCGGGAGCGGCGGAGGCGGCCGGTTCGGGCTTGTCCGGCAGTTTGGCGTCGCCGGCGGGACTGTCCGCAGTCGGTTTCGCTGCCGTCGGGTCGGCGGTGTTCTGTATCGAGTTGCTGGCGAGCACCGCGGCGGTGGCCGTGGCGATGGATTCATCTGACAACGTGTTTTCCGCGGTCTGCTTGCCCTTGGGCGGCATGGCCGCTCCATCGGGGAGAATGAAAGGCAGTTCGGCGGCGACGATTTCCGTTACTCCGGCGGCCTTGAGTTTCGCGGCGGCGCCGGCCGGCACCCAGGCGATGCCGAAGGGCTGCTGTCCCGGGTGGTCGGAGATCATCGAGAACTGTTGCTGCTGGGCCAGTTTCTTCGCATCCAGAACGATGCCGATCGACTTGCGCTGGGCATCATCAAAGCCGGCGATCAGTGAGAGTTGGGCGTTGACCAGCAGGGGGTCGGCCTTTGCTTTGTTGTCAGCAAGCTGCCGGTGCAAGGTCGCGACGGCCCGGCCGAATTGCCTCTGCCGGAGCAGATCGACCGCAAGATTGTAGCTGGCCAGGCGCGTGACAGTCCTGCTCCTGGCCGCGGTTTCCAGCTTGGTCTGGGCCGCAGTCCACTGCGAGGCACAGGCGCGGGCCATGCCCAGGCCGAACGTCGCTTCCGCATTGTCGGGCTGGAGTTCCAGAATGTCGGAAAAGTCGGCCAGAGCGGTGGCCGAATCGCCGATGTGCAGAGCCTGCCAGCCATCGTCCGTCAAAGAGTGGACGCGCTTGGTCAGTTGCGCTTCGGCCTTTTTCGGATCGACGGGTTTCCCGGAGCCGTTGTTGCCGGAATTGAGCCCCGCTTGCCAGTTGTTCCAACCGTTGTCACCATTGCCGCCGCCGTTGGGACCGCCTTGAGGACCGCCTCCACCGCCGCCTCGACCACCGCCGCCTCGACCACCACCGCCACCGCCTCTGCCAAAGACGCCGGGGGTCAACACGAACAGCGACAGGATTAGTGCGAGCACACACCGATACCAGCGTCGATCATGTAAGCTCATGTGATCTCCAGAGATATACGGCCGTTATCGGGAGCCTTGGGAATCGGATGCAGCCCGTGGGAAAAATGCCTTGCGTCACACCGTGACGGGACGGTGGCCGATCAATTTCAGGCCCGCGCCGTCATTAGAACGAATGCCCCGTCGTCTTATTGCAGGAATTGCCGATACGCCCCTCCGGGCAGCCTTTCGATGCGGGGTCACCGTAGTATCATATACTGTAAGGAGACCGTGTTCATGAAGACTCTATCCATTGCGAAGATTTTGCTTCTCGGCATTGCGTTATCGGCGTCGTCCGTGGCAAAGGACGGGCCCGGGGTGGCCGGTGCCGAGACGGCCAGTCTCCGCAACACCGTCACCGTCGGCGTGGTGCGGAAGGTCAAGGACGCGGTGGTGAACATCTCGGCCACCAAGACCGTGGCCCAGCGCGTCAGCCCCTTCGGCGTCGATCCGTTCTGGCAGCAGTTCGATACCGGCCAGGTGGTCAAGATGCCGGCCGATTCTCTTGGTTCGGGCTTCATCATCCATCCCGACGGCTATGTGGTGACCAATCACCACGTCATTGACCGGGCCCGCAAGGTCAACGTCGAGCTCGCCGATGGCCGCAAGCTGCCGGCCGACCTCGTCAGCTCCGATCCCGATGCCGACCTGGCGCTGCTCAAGATCACCTCCGACAAGGCATTTCCCGTCATCGAACTCGGCGACAGCTCCGACCTGATGATCGGCGAGCCGGTCATCGCCGTCGGCAATTCCCTGGGCTACAACCACACTGTCTCCACCGGCATCGTGTCGGCCGTCCACCGCGATCTGCGCACCAACGAGAACAAGACCGTCATGGGCGACCTCGTGCAGACCGACGCGGCCATCAATCCCGGCAACTCCGGCGGCCCGCTGCTCAACGCCTATGGCCAGGTGATCGGAATAAACACCGCCATTCGCGGCGACGCCCAGAACATCGGCTTCGCCATCCCGGTCAACCGCCTGCGCGATCTCATTCCCGAACTGATGAATCCGCGGCAGGTGCGCCGGCTCGATATCCCCATGAAGCTCTTTGAGCGCCGCAAGCTTTCGCCGCCGGCGAACATCGAGGTCTCGGTGCATTACGACACGTCCACGGCGGCGCGCATCGTGTCCATCAACGGCAAGGCGGTGGCCAACCTTGTCGATGCGTACGCGATCATGCTCAAGGCCACCACCACAACCACAGAGATTGTTCTTGGATTGGCCGACGGCAGCGAGAAACGCTACCCGGTGAAGGCGGCGGCCCAGCCGCAGACAGTGGTCGACGCCCGGCGGATTCTGGGAATCGCGGTCGAACAGGTGACGCCGATGATGGCCGAGAAGAGCCAGCTTTCCTCGGAGGACGGGCTGCTCGTGCGTGAGGTGCTCAAGGACAGCGTCGCCGCCAAGGCCGGCATTCGCGCCGGGGATGTGATCATCCAGCTTGGCCGCTATCGCGTGGGCACGCTGGACGACTTCGGCACGATCATGCAGCACCTGCCGGAAAAGGGCCGGGTGCGCGTGGGCGTGATCCGCGGCGACCGGGTGGGGTTTACGGCGATTGAACTCTGATTCTCATGCGCGTCTTAATCGTCCCCGACAAGTTCAAAGGCTCGCTGACCGCACGCCAGGCCGCCGAGGCCATCGCGGATGGCGTTCGCCGTGTGTTGCCCGATGCCAGCCTCGATCTGTGCCCGCTGGCCGACGGCGGCGAGGGGACCGTGGATGCTCTGGTGGCCGCGACGAACGGGACGAAACTGATCGGGCGCGTCGTCGGCCCGCTGCCGGAGATGCGCGTCGATGCGGAGTTCGGGATGCTCGGCGACGGCAAGACGGCGGTGATCGAGATGTCCGCGGCCGCCGGGCTGGCGCTGCTTGGGCCGCAAGACCGCAATCCTCTCTACACGACGACATTCGGCGTGGGACAACTGTTGCTGGCGGCGGTGAAACACGGGGCCAAACGCATCGTGCTCGGCATCGGCGGCAGCGCCACGACGGATGCGGGCATCGGCTGTGCCCAGGCGGCCGGGCTCACGGTCCTGCTCGAAGGCGGCGAGCCGGTATCCATGAGCGAACCGCTCTGCGGACAGGACATGGATCGCGTGGTGCTCGTCAAACGCGGCCGGGGCTCGCCGATCGACCACGTCCACATCATCGTTGCTTGTGACGTGACCAACCCGCTCTTCGGCCCCAGCGGCGCGGCCAGAGTCTTCGGCCCGCAAAAAGGGGCTGCGTCCCACGAGGTCGAAGAGCTTGACCGGTCGCTGGAGGCGCTGGCTGTCCGGCTGGGCAAGCTGGACGTGGCGCAGCATCCTGGCGCCGGTGCGGCCGGCGGATTGGGCTTTGGAATGATGGCGTACTTTGGAGCACGTCTGCGCTCCGGGATCGAACTGGTAATGGAGGCCGCCCACCTGCGGGATCGTCTGAATGGGGTGGACGTCTGCATTACCGGCGAAGGCAAGCTGGACGCCCAATCGTTGTCGGGGAAGACGCCGATCGGTGTCGCCCGCGTCTGCAAGGCAGCGGGTGTGCCGTGCATCGCGCTGGCGGGCCGGGTCGGCGACGGCATTGAGGCGGCGGCGAAGAACGAAGGACTGGTCAGGTCGCTGGAGATTTCCGAGGCGTCGATTCCACTGGAGCAGTCGATGCGAGAGGCCGGCCCGTTGCTGGCAGCGGCGGCCGAGCGGGCGATGCGGGATGAGGTCTGGCGCCGGGAGAGCTGAATTGCGAAAGTGATCGGCGGGTCTTCCTGCGTAAGTGCCTGTGGAAATCATGGTTGCGCCTGCACTGGGTTTCTGGCGTGGCGAAAGAGCCTTCGTCCCTTTATATGGCTGCGTCCCCTTATCTGGCTGCCGCTTCTGCGCAGCGTACGGGGGATGGGGACACTCTCTGGTAGAGTTCGGAGGCGATGGCCGCGAGTCGATTGGCGGCCTCGCTGACGGCGGGGATATTTGAGTTCATGTTGCCTCCGGTGTTGGCGGGCGAGTATACGCCGGAATTCCGGGATGGGGAAATTGGCGGGTTGGCGGGTGTGCCGGCGGGGGTGATTGGGAATTGAGAAGACTGGTCTTGGGTGGATGCTTCGGCGTCGGCGGCGGCGTCATCGGCGTTGGCGGCGGCGTCGAGGTCTTCGAGGGCGTCGAGGGCGTCTCGGGTTGGGTCGGCGGCGGGCTGGGTGGCGGAGGATTG
>JBEKVL010000068.1:0-13774 GCA_049514055.1 Tepidisphaeraceae bacterium
ATGCAACAATCAGTCAATAACTTCGCGGCGCGAGAGAATTCTGTCCGGCCTTTGCCCGCGGCAGTTCCTTCCGCCGCTTTCTGCCTCGGTGCCTCCGTGTCTCCGTGGTTGCCTTTGCTGCGGCGGCAGCTGTGCCGCGCTGGGCAAACCGCGTTCCTGCTCCTCCTGACCCTTCCCGCACTCGCCCAGCAGATTGCCGTCCCCAATCCGTCCTTCGAGGAAGGCACCGATCGCCCGGCCGGCTGGAAGTGCGAAGGGACCGGCCAATGGCTCGACAGCGGAGCGGCGACGGGCAAACACGCCATCGCCGCCACCGGCAACGGCAAGGGCAGTTCCGTCTGGGTCAGCGACAAGATCGCCTTCGAGCCCTCATCCCTCTATCTGCTCCGCTTCAAGGCGCGCTCAATCGACGCGACCAGCGGCACGGCCATATCCGGGCCGCCGTTCGCCAACCGCGACCTCGGCCATCTCGACAAGGAATGGAAGTCCTTCGAAACCCCCTTCTTCACGCCCGACCAGATCCAGCCGGGCGAATCGTTCCTTCGCTTCGGGCAGTGGGAAGTCAACGGCAGCGTCGCCTTCGATGATGTGGAACTGCTGCGCGCCGTCCCGGTCTACGAACAGGCCGACGGGCTGGAACTGGGCACCGGCGAGAGCATCGACGGCAATCAGTATACGTTCGAGTCGCCTCAGTGGCGGCTGTCGTCGAACGTCAACCGGCCGCTGCTGTCGCACCGGACAGGATACAACACCAACCGCTGGAACCTGGCCCGCGATGGCTACGTGATCTATCGCCACCAAATCGGCGGCCGGTCGCAGGACAAAGCGACCGTGCAGGTCGGCGTCTGCTACCACACCAAAGGCGCGCTGACCGTCGAAGCGTCGACCGACCAAAAGACCTGGCAGACACTGGGCACCATCGACAAGGTGAAGGTGGAGACATTCGCAATCCCGGTCTCGCTCCTCCCGGCCAGATCCCTGTTCGTCCGACTTCGCGTGGCCGATGGTTACCTCCAGGTCGATCACTATCTCTACCGCTGCCAAATCGACGGCGCGCCGGTGCGCGCGATCGGCAACACCACGCTCATCGCCGTGCGCAGCGTCGATGCGCGGTTCACGGTCACGCCCACGGGGATCGCGGGTAAAGTCGTTTCCGGAAGATCGAGCAACATTGTTTTTGTAGCCACGAACCCAGGCGAGAAGCTTGTGGTAGCGGTCGCGACCAGAATCCTCGGCTCGAATGAGCCCGCACGCGAAACAAGATTGACGTTGACACACGGGGAATCGGCTCATTGTCCGTGGTTCATCGTTCCATCGCCGGGTGCATACACGGTGCGGCTGGAGATCGGTGGTTTTGTAGCCGAATTGGCCGTGAACGTGGCCGAGTTGCATGAGACACGCTTCGGCGCACGCCTGCCGCAATCCAGCGACAAACTTGCACTATGGTGGGCACCATCAGGTTGGAAGATCAGCCGCGAGCGGCCGGCCCCAACTCAGGAATCGGACGGCATCCGCATCTCGGCCGCCAAGAATGAAACCGAGGCGGCCCAGTTCGTGCTCCGGCCAGAGGCGTCGACCCGCAACCTGGCCATCCGCCCCGGCGACCTCGCCGGCCCGGAAGGCGCGTCCATTCCCGCCAGCGCCATCGAAGTGCTGCGCGAGCAATACGTCTACACCGCACGCCCGACCGACGGCACCGGAACCGTGGACCACTGGCCAGACCCCCTGCCGCCGATCACCGGGCCGCTGACGCTGGAGCCGTCCATCAATCATGCCTTCTGGCTGCGCGTGCATGTACCTCGCAACGCCAGGGCCGGCGTGTACAACGGCACGATCCAGCTCACGGCCGACGGCGTCAGCGTCGCCATGCCGCTGCGCGTCGAGGTCTACGACTTCGCCCTGCCCGACCGCATGACCTGCACCACCGCCTTCGGTTTCTCGCCAGACAATGTCTTCCGCTATCAGAAGATCGACAAGGACGCCGACAAGCGAGCCGTGCTCGACAAGTATCTCGCGAGTTTCGCCGCCCACCACATTTCCCCCTACAATCCCGCGCCGCTCGACCCGATCAAGGTCACATGGCCCGACAAGAAGAACCCCCTGCCCGTCTTCGATTTCACGGCCTGGGACGCCGCCATGGAGCGTAACCTCGCCCGCTATCACTTCAACAGTTTCATGGTCGATATCCCCGGCATGGGTGGCGGCACATTCCACGAGCGCTACGAGCCGGAGCTGCACGGATTCAAGGAGAGCACGCCGGAGTACAAGGCCGCTTTCACCGCCTATTGCCGCACGCTCCAGGAACACCTCCGCCAGAAGGGCTGGCTGAGCGATGCGTTTGTCTACTGGTTTGACGAACCCGATCGCAAAGATTATGAGTTCGTCGCCAATGGCTTCCGCAGGCTCAAAGAGGCCGCGCCGGATCTGAATCGCATGCTCACCGTGCAGGTCGAACCGGAGCTGATCGGCGGCCCGAACATCTGGTGCCCGGTCACGCCCAACTACAACCACGACCGCGCCGAGCCGCGCCGCCAGGCCGGCGAAAAGTTCTGGTGGTACGTCTGCACCGGACCCAAGGCGCCGTTCACCACGCTGTTCCTCGATCATCCGTCGGTCGAACTGCGCGTCTGGCTGTGGCAGACCTGGCAAAGAAACATCGACGGCATTCTCGTCTGGGAAACCAGCTACTGGACCAGCTCCACCGCCTATCCCGAAAAAGACCAGTTGCAGAATCCCTACGAAGACCCCATGAGCTGGCAAAGTGGCTACGGCGCACCACGCGGGGCAAGGCAACCCTGGGGAAACGGCGACGGCCGCTTCATCTACCCGCCCCAGGCCGCCGCCGGCGCCGCTCCCGCCGTCCCCGTGCTGGACGGCCCGGTGGATTCCATCCGCTGGGAGATGCTGCGGGATGGGATCGAAGACTACGAGTACCTCGTGATCCTGCGTAAATTGCTGGCCGAGAAAGGCTCGAAGCTGCCGGAGGCGCAGCGCGCGGAGGCCGAAGAGCTGCTCAAAGTACCCGCGGAGATCACCACCGACATGACGCACTTCAATCGCTCGCCCGAGCCGATCGACCGCCAGCGCGAGCGCGTGGCCAGGGCGATCGAGCGGCTGGCGCACCTGTGACTCACACCTGTAACTGTCGTGATGGAAATCAGTTATATTGACGCGAATGATCTCTGAATAGCCGTCGCTTTCCAACGCCGCTGGCCGCATGGCGGTTGCACGAGTAGCTGCTCCAACAACTACTCCCACAACCGCTTGACGACCCACACACGGACCCTATACTATGCCTCTCTCGCACTGAGAACCCAACCGCGCTCAGGGCCACACGGCCTTTGGTACGCGCTTTTTCAGGAGACACACCTCATGGCATCGTTGAACCTGCGGCACAAGGCGATTGAGAACATCGCTACAGCGAAACATCACCTCAATCTCATTGACTTCAAGACCGTCCACATGAAGGACCTCTTCGGAGCCAATGTCTTCTCCGAGGAAGTCCAGCGGGCTCGTCTGCCCAAGCAGGTCTTCAAGGCCCTGCAGAAGACCATCAAGCAGGGAGCACAGCTCGATGCGGCCATCGCCGACGCCGTCGCCTCCGCCATGAAGGACTGGGCCATTGAACGCGGCGCCACCCACTTCACACACATCTTCCAGCCCATGACCGGCATCACCGCCGAGAAACATGACAGCTTCCTGGCTCCGACCGGCACCGGCTCGGCCATCGCCGAGTTCTCCGGCAAGGAACTGATCAAGGGCGAGCCCGACGCGTCGTCGTTCCCCTCCGGCGGCATCCGCGCCACCTTCGAGGCCCGCGGTTACACCGCCTGGGATCCGACCAGCCCCGCGTACATCGTCGAAAACCCCAACGGCGCCACCCTCGTCATCCCCACCGCCTTCCTCTCCTGGACCGGCGAAGCCCTCGACAAAAAGACCCCGCTGCTCCGCTCGATGGACACCCTGTCCACCCAGGCCATGCGCATCATCAAGCTCTTCGGCAACACCGACGCCCAGCGCGTGTTCACCACCGCCGGCCCCGAACAGGAGTACTTCCTGATCGACAAGAACTTCTTCTATCTCCGGCCCGACCTGATTGCCACCGGCCGGACGCTCTTCGGCGCCAAGCCTCCCAAAGGCCAGGAACTTGAAGACCAGTACTTCGCCTCCATCCCCGAGCGCGTGCTCGCCTGCATGGCCGACGTCGAGTGTGAACTCGGCAAGCTCGGCGTGCCCGTCAAGACCCGGCACAACGAGGTCGCCCCCAGCCAGTACGAAATCGCCCCGATTTTCGAGACCAGCAACCTCGCCACCGACCACCAACTCGTGACCATGGAAGTGCTCCGCAAGACGGCCGACAAGTACGGCCTGGTCTGCCTGCTCCACGAGAAGCCCTTCGCCGGCATTAACGGCTCGGGAAAGCACAACAACTGGTCCATGAGCACCGACACCGGCGAGAACCTTCTCAACCCCGGTGAGACGCCCCACGACAACGCCCAGTTCCTCGTCTTCTGCTGCGCCGTCATCCGCGCGGTCGACAAGTACCAGGAGTTCCTCCGGCTCTCCGTCGCCTCGGCCGCCAACGACCACCGCCTGGGCGCCAACGAGGCCCCGCCGGCGATCATCAGCATCTTCCTCGGCGAACAGCTCAATGACATCATCGAGCAGATCGAAGCCGGCGGCGCCAAGACCACCAAGGCCGGCGGCACGTTTGAAACCGGCGTCTCCGTCCTGCCCAAGCTCCCACGCGACGCCGGCGACCGCAACCGGACTTCGCCGTTCGCGTTCACCGGCAACAAGTTCGAGTTCCGGGCCGTCGGATCCAGTTTCAACGTCTCCGGCCCCAACACGATCCTCAACCTGATCGTCGCCGAGTCTCTCGACTACATCGCCACCGAACTCGAGAAAGCCGTCAAGGGCGGCAAGACGCTCAACGCGGCCATCCAGGCGCTGCTCCCCAAGATAATCAAGGACCACAAACGCATCATCTTCAACGGCGACAACTACACCGAGGAATGGCACAAGGAAGCCGAGAAACGCGGCCTGGCCAACCACCGCAATACCGTGGACTCGCTGCCGGTCATCACCCGCAAGGACACGATCGACCTGTGTGCGAAGTACAAGGTCTACACCGAACGCGAACTGCACAGCCGCTTCCACATCCTGGCCGAGAACTACGTCAAGACCGTGAACATCGAGGCCAAGACCGCCCTGGTCATGGCCCAGACAATCATTCTCCCGGCCGCCCTCAAGTACCAGGGCGAGGTGGCCCAGACCGTGGTGGCCACCAAGGCCGCCGGCGGTGATGCCTCCGCCGCCGCCGACACCCTCAAGGCCGTCAGCAGCACGCTCCACGACCTCGCCAAGGCAATCGTCGCACTGGACAAGACCATCAATCACCAGGCAGAGGGAGACGCCTACGCCCACTCCAAGTACTACCGCGATTCGGTGCTCCCGGCCATGCTCGAACTCCGCAAGGCCGCCGACAAGCTCGAAACCCTCGTTTCCGACGACATCTGGCCCCTGCCGACCTATCGCGAGATCCTCTTCATGAAGTGATTCCGCCAGGACCTGTGAAACCCCGGACCCCCGCGACCGACGTCGCGGGGGTTCTTGTTGTTCGCGGCCAGCGCGATCCGGCTTGGCCTGATCGGAGCCGGGATGTTCCAGAAAACCTGACTATTATCGAAATAGACTTGCGAAACGACCCGCAAGACCTGTAATATGACAAGATAGGTAACTTCAATTACCTGAGCGCCGCACCGATTCGGTGTCGCTCGCGAGGCACGTCTGGACAGCCTGACAGACTCGGATCAATCAGGTAGTGAGGAATCGCAACGTGTGGTGAACGTGGAATCTGTGTCGAGCCGTCCGCACCGGGTCTTGGTCGTAGGACACTGGGCAACGCAGGTTGGAGACCATAAAAAATGACCAGCAAAAGTCTGAAGCCTGTTGTGGCTCAACCGGGGAGGCCGTTGTATCTCACCGTGAAAGAGCATGTCAGGGAAGCAATCGACGCCGGAGTGTTCCGTCCCGGCGAACAGATGCCCAGCACCAAAATGCTGAGCGAGCGCCTGGAAGTGTCCCTGGTGACGGCCCACCGCGCGCTGCAGGAACTGGTCGACAGCGGCGTGCTGCACCGGGCGCAGGGCAAGGGGACGTTCATACAAGACCGGTATCTGGACCGCAGCCGCCGCCCGACGACGTATCGGATCGGGATTCTGCTGGACCACGGGCTTTCGCTGGAGAATGAGTATTACGCGACGATTCTGGACGGTATACGCCATGCTTCTCACGACAGGGGAGTCGAACTGCTGATGATGCGGGAAGCCGACGACACGCGACGCGAATGCGCTGCGTTCATCGCCCTTGACGCAGTTGGGGAAACGGCCACCCAGTTCGGATCGAGACTGACGCGGCGGCAACCCCTGGTCACCGCGGGAGCGCCGGCAGTGGTGCCTGGCGGCGCCAGCGTGCGGATTGATTCGCGGGACATGGCCTGGCGCGCGCTCGACCACCTGCGCGGGCTCGGACACGAGCGGGTGGCCTACTTCGGCGGCAGCGACAGGACCGCCAGCGAGGCGGATCGGTGGGCCGGATTTCAGGATGCCTGCGCGGAACTCGGCGTGGCGGTCGACCCGGCAATCTGCCTGCACGGCTCCAACGGCGGTTCGACTGAGAAGGAGGGCGCGGCGGCCATCCGCATCCTCACGGGCCCGCGGAAACCAACCGCGGTCTTGGCCTCGGGATATCGGATGGCGCTCAATGCCTACTCGGCCGCCAACCTGGCGGGGTTGCGAGTTCCCGAGGATCTCTCCGTGATCGGAATCGGCGATGCCCTGGGCGCATCGAACCTGGCTCCGCCGTTGACGGTGCTGCGGGAACCTCTGGCGGCGATGGGCCAGGCGGCCGTTACGATTCTGTGCGAGCGGCTGGAGCATCCCGAATCGGACCTGGGAAGCCGGCAGTTCACATGCGAGCTGGTGGCCCGCCGGTCGTGCGCAAGTCAAAAGCGGTGAGGGAAACAGCCTTCGGCGCCAAATCACCCTCCTGACATTGGCATGACGCACCGGTCATTGTGTCGGAATATCTCACCATACCGCTTGCAAAAACACCTCGGGCAGACCAGACTCCCGCGTCACCAAAGGTCAATCATGCACCGCACAAACCATCTGCTACTGGCAATCGCGACGGCATGCCTGTCTGCGCAAACACTGTTCGCGGAGACCCCGGCGACGATGCCGACAAAAAGAAACGTAATCCTGATCGTGAGCGACGATCTCACGGACACGCTGGGCTGTTATGGAAACAAGGTCGTCAAGACGCCCGAGATGGACCGGCTCGCCCGGCACGGCGTGGTCTTCCGGCACAACTACTGCCAGCTTGCCATCTGCAACCCCTCGCGGGCATCAATGATGAGCGGGCTGACCCCGGAGGCATGCGGGGTGCTCGGCCAGGGACAGAACTACCAGCCGGGGCCGAACGATCCGCCTTTCCTCCACCGGCTCTACCAGTCCAACGGCTGGGAGACGATCCACATCAGCAAGGTGTTCCACGGCACGCATACGCTGGACATGCAGAAGATCAACCCGTCGCGCGCGAACCTGGGCACGGACGATCCGGGCGGATGGAACCGGTCGATCGACCACAGACCGCAGGCGGAACCGGCCAAGACGACGACCCGGAAAGTACACGCCGACTCGGAATTGGGCGAACTTCGCGAATGGAAAGGGCTGGAGGACAAGCCCAACGCGCTCTATGACTTCGTGGCAACGGCCGAGGCGGTCAAACAGCTCGACGAACTGGCCGGGACGCGCAAACCGTTCTTCCTGGCGATCGGTTACCACAAACCGCATCTCCCCTGGTTTGTGCCGCAGAAGTATTTTGACCTGTACAGGCTGGAAGACATCGTCCTGCCACAGGAACCCGATGGCCATGCGGCGTCGATACCCCCGTACGCCAGGAACAATTCGACAAACGATCTGCCCAGGGATGAGAAGGAGTTTCGCGAGTCGATCCGGGCCTACTACGCCTGCACCTCGTGCGTCGATGATCAGGTCGGGAAGTTGCTCGACACGCTCGACCGGCTCAAGCTGTGGGATACGACAACCGTAGTTCTTGTTGGCGACAACGGTTTTCACCTGGGCGAACACGGGCTCTGGGGCAAGCGAACGCTCTTCGAGGAGTCCGCCGCCGTGCCGCTGATCATCGCCGGCGCGGGCGTGGAGAAACAGGGAACGGTCTGCCAGAGAACGGTGGAAACCCTGGACATATACCCGACCGTGGCCGATTTGTGCGGACTGCCGCTTCACCCCAAGCTCATGGGCAAGAGCCTGGTCCCGCTGCTGAAGGATCCAGACGCCCCATGGGACCGGCCGGCGTATACCGTCGTGATGAAGGAGAAACTCTGGGGCCGGTCGATCCGGACGGAGCGATACCGCTACACCGAGTGGGATGACGGCAAGGTGGGCGTCGAGTTGTACGATCACGAGACGGACCCTGGTGAGTATCACAACATCGCGGCGGATCCGAAGATGGCGGACGCGATCAAGGTGCTCAAGGCACAACTTGAATCGCGCAAGGCGCCGATCCGGATCCTGGACAACAGTTCAAGAGCGAAACTCCGCCGCATAACGGGCCTTAGAGGACGCACCCTGCGGCTGGCGACCTATGGTGGGCTGGCGTGCCTTGGGTTGATCGTCATCGGCGGCGCCTGGCGGTGGAGCAGGAAGAGACGCGGAAGAACAACGCCGGCAGTGTAGAACCCGTCCCGTTAGGACGGCGATAAGAACGAAATTATCGGGAAATGCAGAATGGTGAATGCAGAATGCGGAATGCGGAATGTTCAGCCTGCATTCTGCATTCACCGTTCTGCATTTCCATCGCATCGCCGGTAGAATCCGCCGCCATGACACGACACATCATTGCAGCGGCGGCGGTGTTGTTCTTCGGTGTGGCTTGCCGGGCCCAGGTGCCTCTGGTCCAGGAAGGCAAGGCGGCCGTCGTCATCGTCGTCGCGGCGAAGGCCGCACCTGCCGAAATACGGGCGGCCGAGGAGCTACGGACCACGTTGGGAACGATCACAGGCGCGACGTTCTCCATCGTCAATGACGCGGGCGACAAGCCGGCCGCCGCGATTGTTGTCGGCGAGACCCGACACACAGTCATTCCTCCATCAAACAGAACGCCACTGGTCGGCCCCGACGGGTTTCGCATCCATACCACCAACGGCAGCGTCTGCCTTATCGGAGGCTCGCCGCGCGGCACGATGTACGCGGCCACGGCGCTGCTCGAGAAGCTCGGCGTGCGCTACTTCACGCCAAAGGTCACGCGTATCCCGAAGAACCCCGCGGCCGTGATTCCCGCCATGGACGAAACGCGGAATCCCGCGTTTGAATATCGCGAGCCGTATTTCGCCGAGGCGTTCGAGAAGGACTGGGCCGCCCATCTCAGGACCAACGGCAATTCCGCGCATCTCGATGAGTCCACCGGCGGCAAGATCCGCTACTATCCGTTTGTCCACAGTTTCGACTTGTTGATCCCCCCTGCCCAGTTCGCGGCCCATCCGGAATATTTCCCCTGGATCAAAGGCAAGCGCACCGGCGGTTACGTGCAGCGCTGCCTGTCCAACCCGGAAGTGCTGAAGCTGTCCATCGAAGCCGTTCGTGGCTGGATGCGCTCGCACCCCGAGGCGATGATCTACTCCGTCTCGCAGAACGACTGCCACGGGTTCTGCGAGTGCGACGCGTGCAAGGCCATCGAGACGAAATATGGCAACGCGCATTCGGGAATCTATCTCTGGTTCGTGAACCAGATCGCCGAGGCCGTCGAGAAGGACTTCCCCGACAAGCTCATCGACACGCTCGCGTATCAGTTCACCGAGGCCGCACCGACAGGCATCGCCCCGCGTAAGAACGTCCGCGTGCGGCTCTGCCCCATCGCCGTGTGCGAGGCACATCCGTATGAGAAATGCTCGGCCAAGCCCACCGTGGCGTTCGTCAAGGCGCTGACCGATTGGGGCAGTCTCACCAACACGCTGTACATCTGGCACTACAACACCGATTTCGCGCATTATCTGCTGCCGTTTCCCGATTTCGACCAGTTCCCCGACAGCCTGCGGCTGTACAACCGACGGGGCGTGCGCGGTGTGTTCTTTGAAGGGGCCTATGGCGCTGGCGGCGGCGGGTCGGACGCGGAGTTGCGATCATACGTCATGGCCAAGCTGCTGTGGAATCCGCAGCAGGAGGCCCGGCCGCTGATTGAGGATTGGATGGCGGGCGTCTATGGCCCGGCCAAGGCGCCGATGCTCGCGTGGTTCGATCTACTGCACGCAAAGGCCCGCACGCCGGACAAGCACCTGTTCATCTATGACCCGCCGACGGTGCATTACCTCACCGCCGACGTGCTCGCCCAGGGCGACAAGCTGTTCGACGAGGCCGTCGGAATGGCGAAGGACGATGCGATTGTGACCGAGTACGTGACCAAGGCGAGACTGTGCCTGCGGTATGTGAAGCTGACGCAAAACCCGAAAGGCAACGCCGACCTGGAGCCGTTCATCGCCGATCTGAAGCGATTCGGCATCCGCGACGTGGGCGAAGGCCGGCCAGCGGACAAGTGGGCGGAAGAAATGCAGAAACAGAATGGGAAGTGAATCCTGCGGAATGCGGCCTGCGTTCGGAGTTCACGCTCAGCGTGTCTGCAGGTGGAGACGTTTGTAAGTTACGCTACGGCGTGAACTCCGAACGGATACGCGTCCAACTTGATCAATCCGGGCCTGCTCGTCTGACTTCCCGTCCTCTGGGGTGCTGGAGCCAGCATCCTCCTGTCGTCGATTATTTTCCTGATCGTCCGCAAACCCATTCTCGTTGGAATCCCGGTTCTGCTTCTGGCCTTTCTCGCGGGGCTCACCTCGCTCGCTTTTGGGATTGGAGGATGGCAACGTTGGGCTGAACGGCTGTCGCCGTGACGGGCGTGGGAGGGCCGGGGGACACCCTTGCCGATGATGCGGATGACGTGCCCGCCGCACCGCGTGCAATACTCACACGTTCCGGTTCACCGTCAGCGGCACGGTAACGGCGGGGAGAGCCCGGCCCCGGATCTACTGGAACAGCTTGGGAAGGATGGAGGCGAGATAAGTCCGCCACACCGGCCAACTGTGACCGCCATCGCTCGTGTGCCAGTCGTACTTGATGCCTTTCTCCTTGAGGGTCGCGATGAACTCCTGATTCCGCTTGAGCAGGAAATCGTCTTTGCCACAGCCGATCCAGAGCAGCTTGATCTTGGCGTTGGTGGCATCCGGATTGTTCAGGACGGTGGCCACGGCCTGTGAGGTGGGAACAGAGGAGCTGAAACCAACGATCCAGGCAAAGCGATCGAGATGATTGAGGCCGATGGTCAGGGACTGGCCGCCGCCCATGCTGAGGCCGGCGATGGCACGGCTGGCGGCGTCGGGCTTCACCCGGTAGGCGGATTCGACAAAGGGAATGACATCTTCAAGGAGATCCCGTTCAAAGGCGGTGGTATTGGAGCCGGGACCGCCGGGAGTTGCGAAGGCCGCGTGGCCGTCCATCATGACGATGACCATCGGTTTGGCCTGCTTCTGGGCAAGGAGATTATCGAGGATCCAGTGGGCTTTGCCATGAACGGTCCAGGTGGCCTGGTTGTCGCCGGAGCCGTGCTGAAGATACAGGGTGGGGAAGCGGGCGTCGGGTTGCTGGTCGTAGCCGGGGGGCGTGTAGACCATGAGTTCCCGCAGGCGGCCGAGAGATTTGGAACGGTAGGTGTGCTGGCGGACGACACCGTGGGGGACATCCTGGAAATCGGTCAGGAGTGGCGGTTGGCCGGGAATGTGGAGAATACTGGTGCGGGGCTCACGCATGGGCTTGATGGCGGGGTTGCCTGGATCGATCATGGACAGGCCATCGACAACGAAGTTGTACTCCCAGACACCCGGGTCGATCGGGCCAACCGTGACGCTCCAGAGGCCGTCGGCGTCTTTGGTGAGGTTGCTGCGGCCATTGGCCCACTGGCCGTTGACGATGACCTCGGCGGCCTTGGGGGCACGGAGCCGGAAGGCGACCTGGCGATCGGCCTTGATCTCGGGGGAGATGATAGGTGCTGGGCGGCGAGTTGGTTGAGAAGTCGCAACGGCAGGGCCTTCGGCGGCAATGACGGTGGATGCGATGCTCAAGAAGAGGCCGACGAGTATGCCAGTGGTTTTCATGCCGTCTGTTCTACCCCGCTTAGACCGATTGTCCAACAAGAACGGTAGAGCAGGGAGCAGAGAAATCCGTCCGGGGGACACCGAAAACCGCGTCGCAACGTCCATGGTGCCTTCGCTGCGAAGGAACGCGGCGATGATCCGCCGATCCCGCCGGGTAAGTGTCTTCAGCCACTGGGCGAAGTCGATTCTGAAGGCGACCGTGTCGCGGATGGGATCTTTGCGGTCGGCAATCGTCAACTGCCGCCAGCCGGCATCGCCGCAGCCGGATCTCGCCGGAAATGGATACCGCGGATAGCTGAACACCCTCAGCCCGTGGCGGCGCTGGCAGATCGGAGACATCACGTCCTGCGCTGCGTCCAAGCGGCCGCCGACATGCCGGCCACTGCGAGCCCATCGCACGGCAAAAGTCGCCAGGGTGCTGGGGCAGGCGACGTGAAGTCTGCCCTGGGCAGCCAGCCGTTGATAGGCCAGCCGCCACCGCTGGCGGCAATGGCGGTAGTGTTTCAAAAGCGTTCTTTCCGGCCGGCTTGAGCAGCACCGGCGGGCCGGAACTGGGGCTGAGGAGCAGCCCCGGTGAGTTGGAGCCGGCGACGGCGATGGTCGTCATGCCCACGCAGTCGTTTGGCAGCGTGAACGAACCGCCTGCTTTGGTGGCCGAGAAGCTCCCGTCGGCGCTCTGCGTCCAGAGGGTCAAGGTCCGGCCGTCGAACGAGGCAAGGCTCATTCGCCCATCGCCGTTGAAGTCGCCCCAGGCCGCCAGGCGGCTTCTGGAGGCCAGCTTGACCTTCTCGGTGATGTCTACAAAGGTGTCTTTGCCCGGCTGCAGCAGCCGATCTCCCTTTTCGCCGGCCACAAACAGGCAGAGCTTGCCGTCTCCGACCAGATCGACGGCGGCGATGTCGCGCGCGGTCCCGGCGATGGAGCCGATCTTGCGGATGGCCCGCCAAGTCGTGCCGGCCTCCACGGGCACCGACGCGTTGTCGCCCTGGCTGAGGATGTACTGAACACACCGTTGTAGCATGTCCGTCCCGCCGGCCCAGGTTGCTTGCATGCTCTCGTCGGCGACCTCGAGATCCCAGTTGCCATTCCGGCCGCCGCCGAGCTTCAGCCACATTCCATGCACATGGAGGTAAGCCCGGCCAACCTGGGGTGCCGCGAAGAGCAGCACCGGCTGATCGGCAAAGGCGCCGAGTTGCGTCCGCGCGGCTTTGGCATGTTCGGCGGCCGCCTTGCCCAGATCAACCGACAGGCGGGTAGGCGTTTTGCCCTTGAGGGTGCCGACTATCTCCAATTCCATCTTGGCGCCGATGTCCTTGCCGGGGATCTTCGCCGTCAGGATCATCTCCGACTGCTGCACCAGGTGGATGGGGGTTAAGGTGGCGCTGATCAGGCCGCACGCTGGCAGTGTGATGAGCATTAGTGTGCTGAGCATTAGTGTGCTGAGGGCCGCGATCAAACAAGTTTGGCTTCGGTTGGTCATAGTACAAATCCGTCAATCCTGGATTCTGGGCTTAGGAATGTGGCCGGAATGGGTTCCCGCTTCCTCTTGCC
>JBEKVL010000069.1:0-13765 GCA_049514055.1 Tepidisphaeraceae bacterium
TGATTCGTGAGGCGGAGGATCTGAGCGATATCGTGCGTCGCGAGAAGCTGCCCGAGCGATTTGCCGTGAAGAGCTGATGATGAGATCACCCCTCCAGGCCGTTTTTCACAGTTACGCGGAGATTTTCTTTCTCCAGAGCCGCGTGCTGGGAGTGGCCATTTTTCTGGTGATGCTGATCGAGCCGAACGTGGCGCTGGGGGGAATGCTGTCGGTGGTGGGGGCGTATGGGTTCGCGCGGCTGATCCGCATGGGGGGCGAGTTCCTGTCGTCCGGGTTCTACACCTATAACCCGCTGCTGGTCGGATTGGCGGCCGGCTATATGTTTCGGATCACGCCGCTGGTGGCGCTGCTGGTGGTGATGGCGGGGGTGCTGGCGTTCGTGGCGACGACACTGATCGCCAATGTGCTGACGGTCTACTTCAAGCTGCCGATCCTGAGCCTGCCGTTCGCGGTGGTCAGTTCGCTGATCTACCTGGCATCGCTGCGATATGGGAATGTGCTGGTGCCGGCGGTTCACGGACATGGCCTGCTGCGCGGCGATCTCGGCGCGGGCATGCCGTTCTGGGTGGTGGGATATCTGAAGGCGTTCGGGGCGATTCTGTGCATGCCGAATGCGGTGGCCGGGGGGCTGCTGTGTCTGTTCGTGCTGGCGAGTTCGCGGATTCTGTTCTTGCTGTCGCTGCTGGGATATGTCGTCGGGGCGTCGGTTCGGATGGTGATGCTGGGGTCGGCGGTGCAGGCGTTTACGGACGTGTACAACTTTAACTTCATCCTGGTCGCGATGGCCGTGGGCGGGGTGTTTCTGGTTCCGTCACTAAGTAGCTATCTGCTGGCGATGATCGCGGTGGCGGTGTCGACGGTGCTGATGGATGCCATCGTCGCGCTCTGGTCGCTGCACGGGATTCCGGCGTTCACGCTGCCGTTCAACCTGGTGTCGATGAGCGTGATCTATGTACTGGGGATCGTCGGATATCCGCTGATCGTCACGCGGTTTGGCCGCACGCCCGAGGAGACGCTGGAGAATCATCTGGCCAACCAACTACGTTATACCGGGCAGGAGCGCACGCTCTATCTGCCGTTCTCGGGGACGTGGACGGTATGGCAGGCGTTTGATGGGCAGTGGACGCACAAGGGCGCGTGGCGGTATGCGTATGATTTTGTGATCACGGATTCGGACGGTAAGACGCACGGCGGCGACGGGGACAAGCTCGATGACTATTACTGCTTCGGAAAACCGGTGCTGTCGCCGGTGCGCGGGCATGTCGTGCGCATCGTGGACGACCTGCCGGACAACCCGCCGGGCGAAGTGGAAAAGGGGAGCAACTGGGGCAATGCGGTCATCATACAGGATCTGCGAGGGTTTTTTGTGGGGATCTCGCACTTTGCCTGCGGGTCGATCAAGGTCAAGCCGGGCGACTGGGTGGAGCGTGGCACGGTGCTGGGGCTGTGCGGTAACTCAGGCTATTCGCCACAGCCGCACATTCATATCCAGGCACAACTGACCGACGCGGTCGGGGCGAATAGCGTGCCCTTCAGCCTGGCCAGCTATGCCGAAGGCGGGCGGTATCACGCCAATGAACTGCCGGCCGAGAAACAGCGGGTGGAGCCGCTCTTTCCGGACAAGTATCTGGATGGGGCGATGACGTTCCTGCTGGATGAGGTGCAGGAATACGATGTGTTGCGCGGCGGCAAGGTCGTGGATCGGCTGGTGGCGGCGGTGAAGATGGCGGCGGATGGGACGCTCTATTTCCGATCCGATCACGGCGTACTGTACTTCGGAAAACACGAGGGGACGTTCTATTTCTATCGGCTTGAAGGAGACGATCCGTGGCTGCGGGCGATGTTCATGGCGCTGCCGCGGCTGCCGCTGGCGCACCGGGAGAAACTCGCGTGGCATGACTATGTTCCGGTCGGGCTGGCGACGTCGGGCGTGCGGCGGATGCTGGTGCGGTTTCTCAGTTCGTTCTATCCGGAACTGGCCCGGGTGGAGGTATTGCAGACATTTGAGGGGCAGCGGCGCGTGCGGTCGGAGATCGCCCCGCGATTTCTGGGGGCGAGCAGGGTTGCGGAGGTTGAGTTGGATGCGAGCAAGGGATTCAAGAGCATTCGCATCGATGGCGTTGAACTGAGGAGGCTGAGCAATGGCCAGGGTGCCTGACGAAATCGTTGCCATGCTGTTGCCCCTGCTGCTGGCTTGCCTGTCCGCTCGCGCCCAGCAGAGCCGGCCGGCCACGCAAGCGGCCGCCGACTCATCGCTGGACTTGCCGGACATGCCGTTGCTGCTGGAAGACTGGCGCGTGGCCGGGGCGCCGCCGCCCGTCGCGGGGAGCCAGCGCCTGTTCCGCTTTGGCGCGATGCCCTATTTTGATTACATCGACTACCACAATTCATCGGTGAAGAAGCAGGCGTACGCGAGCGGCGTCTACGGCTTTGCCGGCCTTGGCCCGAACCATCTTGTGGAGGGCGAAGTCGACTACATCAATCGCGCCGATGGCGATTTTCCCGATCTCCATCAATGGGACTACACCCTGGTCTACTCCAATTTCAGCATTCCAAACTGGAAGTTCCGCGTCGGAGGGCACTACATCGACACAAGCGACGCGCCGTCGCGTGGAGGGAAAGTGGCCATTGCCGGAGCCGAGTACTACGTTGCCGGGAAATGGGATGCAGGGCTGGATGCGTATTACTCCAGATACAATGACTTCAACCCGCGAATGGAAGTGTACCAGTTCTCGCCGCATTTGGGCTTCGAGTTCCTGCGCGGCGGCGACCACCATTTCCGCAACGACCTCAAGGTTCACTGGATCGACCTGGGCGAGGACGTTGGCGTTGGAGGCCGGCGGTTGTTTTCGGTCGATGACCGGCTGGCGTTCATGTGGAAGCAATGGACGTTCGGGGCCTCGGGCTGGATCGGCCGGCAGACGTTTGCCGTGCGCAACGACGGCTTCAGCGTCTACAACCTCGCGGAAGAGCACAAGGGCGGCTGCGGGCTGGATGCCGGGTATGCGCTGGGCGAGCACGCCGCCATGACCGTGCGGGCGACGCGCGAGTTCTTCAGCGAGCCGGGCGTTCGGGGCGATTCGTGGTCGACCAGCATCATCGCGATATTGAGCGTGTCGTTCTGACGCCCGGAAGGGAGCAGCATCATGAAAACACTCATTCTCCTGACGGCCTGCGTGGCGCTGGTGGCCTATCTCGTTCCCGATGCTGATTCGCCAGTGGCGGGGAATGGACCGGATGCGGCGCAGGTGCGCGAGAGCTACCGGAAGTCATACGCCGGCGAAAAGGCGAAGGACTATGCCGGCGCCATGGCGGCCATCGAGTCGCTGCCGGCCGACTACCTGCGCGAGTTGCGCCTGGGCTGGCTCTGCTATCTCAGCGCCAACGCGCCCAGGGCCGAGGAGCACTACCGGGCGGCCATCAAGGCCGAGCCGAATTCCGTCGAGGCCCGGCTCGGATACACGCTGGTGCTGACGGCTCAGGAGCGGTTTGCCGACACCGAGACGGTTGCCCGGCAGGTGATCGAGCTGGATGCGCTGAACTACTACGCGAACCTGCGGCTGGCCTACGCCCTACGGATGCAGAAGAAGTATCCACAGGCGGATGAAGTGGCGGAACGGATGGCGAGGTTCTACCCGGCCGATGCCGGCGTGCTGGCGGAGCAGGCAACTCTGGCGGCGGCGCAGGGCCGGCCGGCGAAGTCGCTGCCAGCGCAGGAGACACTCAACGGCTACGCCGCGTCTTACCAGGCGGAAACGGCCATGAGGTATGCGGAGGCGATCAAGGCGATGGGGCCGCTGATCCAGGCGAACGCGGTCGATTATGCGGCGAATCTGCGGCTGGGGTGGCTGTACTACCTCAACGGCGAATACGTCGACTCACTCCGGCATTATGCGCTGGCGGTGAAAGCATCGCCGGTTTCCATCGAGGCCCGGCTTGGCTTTACGCTGCCACTGATGGCCCGGGCGCAGTACGTGGAGCTTGAGAAAGCCACCCGGCAGATATTGGCGGCCGATCCGGGGAATTACTACGCGAACCTGCGGCTGGCGTTCGCACTGCGGATGCAGAAGAAGCCGGACCAGGCGGAGACGGCCGCGAAGGCACTGCTCGGGCGATATCCAACGGACGTGTCGGTTCTCACGGAGTTGGCGCTGGTACGGGTGGCACAGGATCAGAAGGAAGAGGCGGCTCGCTGGTTCGAGCGGATACTCATTCTCGATCCGGACAACGCGACGGCAAAACAGCAGTTGTTGAAGGCGCCGGCGGCGCGGTAGGGCGTGGAGGAAGACGACAGACGAGAATGTCTGTCGTACGAGCGGCATGAAGGTTCTGAGGCATGACAGGCAAGAATGTCTGTCCGCCATGTATACAGTGGTGACAGACAAGAATGCCTGTCCTACTGGACATCGAGATGTGACAGACAGGAATGTCTGGGCTACCAGTTCCAAGACGCGGCCGCTGGGCCGCGGGAGAAGACCATGAGACGTAAATCAGTTGGCGGGCGGCGAGGTCGGTTGTGGCGAAGTTGCGGTGGCCACGGCTACGGGATGGCGGGGATCGAGGCGCTGGAGTCTCGGACGATGCTGACCGTTCCCATCGCGCCGACACTTGCCGTGGCCACGCCGGTGTCATCGCTTTGGGTCGGGCTTCAGTGGCAGGACAACTCCACGGATGAAACCTCCTTCAATATCTATCGGCGGATCTCGACCGGTCCGGATGTGTGGCAGGTCGTGGCCTCCGTGGACGCCAACACCACGAGCTGGGTCGATCCGGTCCAGCGCACGGCTGGTGGGACTTATTCCTACGAAGTCACGGCGGTGAACGCCAGCGGCGAGTCGGCGCCGACCAACATCGCGAGCGTAACGCTTCCGTCGCTGCCGGCCAGTCCGTCCAGCGCGACTGCCACGGCGGCGTCGTCGCTGTTTGCGCAAGTGCAGTGGCAGGACAGCGCCGGCGACGAGACGGGGTTCCGAATTTACCGCGAGACTTCGGCGTCGCCGGTCACCTGGACGATTGAAGCGAGCGTGGACGCCAGCACCATAAGCTGGCTCGACCCCACGCAGTGGTCGCCCGGCACGGCGCTGTTGTATCGCGTGACGGCCGTCAACGGCGCGGGAGAGTCGGCGCCCGCCACGGCGGCGCAACTTACTCTGCCGTCGTTGCCGGCCAGTCCGACCAGCGTGACTGCCACGGCGTCGTCGTCGCTGTTTGCGCAAGTGCAGTGGCAGGACAGTACTGGCGATGCGACGGGGTTCCGCGTCTACCGCGAGACTTCAGCGGCCCCGGTCGCCTGGACGGTCGAGGCGGTCGTGGACGCGGGCACCACGAGCTGGCTCGATCCCACGCAGTGGTCGCCGGGCACGTCGCTGTTGTATCGCGTGACGGCCGTCAACGGCGATGGCGAATCGGCGCCGGCCGCCGCGCCGAAGCTCACGCTGCCTTCGACTCCGGCCAGTCCATCGAACGCGGCCGCGACGGCGGTGTCGTCGTGGTTCGCGAAAGTGCAGTGGCAGGACAACTCGAGCAATGAGACGGGGTTCACGATTTACCAGCGGGTGAGCCAGTCGCCCGACGTCTGGCAGGTTGCGGGGCTGGTCCAGGCGAACACGACGACATGGTCCGACCCGACCCAGCGAACTCCGGGGGCGACGTATGCGTATCGAGTCACGGCCACCAACGGCGCGGGTGAGTCCGCGCCATCGAACACGGCTCAGGTGACGCTTCCATCGGCGCCGCTGGTTCCGTCGGCGCCGTCGAATCTGACGGTGACGCCGTACTCCTCGTTGTGGGCACAACTGCAATGGCAGGACAATTCCATCAATGAAACGGGCTTCAACATCTACCGCCTGATCAGCCAGAGTCCCGATGTCTGGCAAGTCGAGGGCGTGGTGGGTGCGGGTATAACGACCTGGGTCGATCCCACGCAGTGGGCGCCGGAGCAGACCCTGACGTACCGCGTCACGGCCGCCAACGCCGCAGGGGAGTCGACTCCGACGGCGGCGGTGCCGGTGACGCTGCCGGTGCCTCCAGCGAGTCCCTCGAACCTGACGGCAACGGTGTTGTATTCACAGTGGATCCAGTTGCAGTGGTCGGACAATTCGACCAGCGAAACGGGGTTCAAGATCTACCAACTGGTGAGCCAGAATCCGGATGTCTGGCAGGTTCAGGCGCTGGTGCAGGCGAACACGACAACCTGGTCCGACCCGACGCAGCGGACGCCCGGTGCGACCTATTCCTACCGCGTGACGGCGACCAGTGGCGCGGGCGAGTCGAGTCCGTCCAACACGGCGCAGGTGACGCTGCCGACCACCGCGTCGCTGCTGCCGGCGGCGCCGTCGAACCTGGTGGTCACGACGGTTTCGTCCCTGTGGGCGCAGCTCCAGTGGCAGGACAACTCAACAAATGAAACGGGTTTTCGCATCTACCGGCTCGTCAGCCAGAATCCCGATGTCTGGCAGATTGAGGGGATGGTCGATGCGAACACGACGACCTGGCTCGATCCCACGCAGCGAAATCCCGGCGAGACGCTGGCGTACTCGGTCACCGCGGTCGATGCCGCGGGGGAATCGACAACATCAAACGTGGCTCAGGTGACGCTTCCGGTTGCGCCGGCGAGCCCGTCCAATGTGACGGCAACCGTGGTGTCGGCGTCATGGGTCAATGTTCAGTGGCAGGACAACTCCAGCGACGAGACCGGGTTCCGCATCTACCGGCTGGCCAGCCAGAACCCGGATGTGTGGCAGGTTGAGGGACTGGTCGAGGCCAACACCACAAGCTGGCTCGATCCGACCCAGCGGACGGCGGGAGCGACGTACCCGTATCGCGTCACGGCGGTCAGTCCGGCCGGGGAGTCCGCTCCATCCAACACGGCGCAGGTGACGATACCGACGGCCGCGGCGTCGTTGCCGGCGGCGGCGTCAAACCTGACGGTGACGGCTGTCACGCCGACCCAGGATCACCTGCAATGGCAGGACAATTCAAACACCGAGACGGGGTTCCT
The DNA here is from genome assembly GCA_049514055.1 of Tepidisphaeraceae bacterium. GTDB lineage: Bacteria > Planctomycetota > Phycisphaerae > Tepidisphaerales > Tepidisphaeraceae > JANYKD01. Next base: position 7,001 of record JBEKVL010000069.1, read on the forward strand.
GGTCTACCTGTTGACCAATCGGGCCCCGGATCTGTGGGCCGTGGCCGCGACCGTCGGCCCGAACGTGACAAGCTGGCAGTCCTCGGTGCCGCGAATCCCCGGTCTGACATACTGGTACTACGTAGCGCCATACAACGATGCCGGTGTGGCGTATCCGTCGAACGTCGCCCAGGTGACCATGCCGCCGGCGATCAGCATCATGGACGACGGCGACAGGGGATTCACCATCACCGGCAAATGGACACGGGCGACCGGCCAGGGCTACAATTCCGACATCCTCTACCACGCCGGCAAGGGCACCGACACGGCGAAGTGGACCTTCACCGGCCTGTTGCCGGGCGTGTACCGCGTGTCGGCCACCTGGCCGGCCAAGAGCGATCGGGCGACCAACGCGAGTTTCAGCGTCTTCAACGGCACGACGAAGTTGAGCACGGTGGCCGTGAATCAGCGGCTGACACCGGGCGACCTGATCTTGGCCGGCAGCCGCTGGAAGGATCTGGGTGCTTCGTTCAGCATCACCGGAACGACGCTGGCGGCCTCGCTGGCGGACGCCGGGGCCAACGGCACGGTGGTGGCCGACGCGATTCGGATCGAGTGGCTCGGCAGCCTGCCGGCGGGGGCGCTGGCCCGAACCGCCACACGCGCGGTCGCCAAGACGCCGCCGGCGTTCTCGGTGACGGCGATCTCACCGGCCGCGCCGTCGCTGGTTGCGCCGATGGTGTCAGATCGCAGTCTGAGCGGGTTCTTTGCCGTCGGTCCCGTCAAGAGCGACAGCGACCTGCCCGCGTTGATGGCATAGGCTGCACGTCATTGCGGCTTGTCCGGTTGCACCAGCCCTTCGCCGGGTTTCACGGGATCCCTGGACGGGTTGGCTTTGAGCGTGCCGGCCTGGAAGTCGGCGACGAGTTGCGCGACGGTAACATCCTTCGCGACAGGCAATTTGGCGGCGAGGAGGTCGGCCATTTCGATGGTGCGCGCCCTGGCCTTTTCGTCGAGCGTGTAGGGCGGATTGGCCGGGCTGTCGAAGGCGTTGCAGAGTTGGACGATGTCGATGCGGATTTCGAGGTGTTCCTTGTCGGCGGCCGACAGTTGCGGGACTTCCAGCAGCGTCTGATACCACCGGGCAACTCGGGCATTGACCTCATCTTTGGGCTTGAGCTGTGTCAGTCTGGCGGCGACCGCCTTGCGGAATTCGTCGGCTGTCTTGATCGCCTCCGCGACGTCGGGGGCCGTCATGGGGATGGTCAGCGAGAGTTGTGCTCCTGTACGCTTTACGACCAACTGTTTCTTCGCGGCCGCTTCGAGAATGCGCTGCAGCGTATCGGTAGCGAAGGGTGCATCGGGTTCCCAAGTTTCGTCGCCCTGTGCCTCCATACCCGCAAGATTCTGGTCTAGCTGCTTGCACGTGTGAGCGATCAGGCCCTGGCGGAATTGCTCCCAGTTGGGTTTGGTGTTCTCCTTGAGCCGCCGGTCGAGTTCGCTGTTGAGTTGTTGTGCGAGCGATTCTTGTATGAACTTGCCGAAGCTGATTTCGATGATCTGATCGAGAAGCGAACCCGGAACGGAGATGGCATGGTAATAGCAGAGGTTCCCCGGTTCCCGGAAGAAGAACTGACCAGGTCTGATGGTGATGGCGTTGAGTGAGAACGGCACCGGCTCGGGCTTGATGTCGGTTGTCGCGGAGGCCAGGGGCACGCTTGAGGCCAGCCGATCCGCATCGCGGATCAGGACGTTCTCGCCGAACATGGCCAACAGCCATGGCGTTGGCATGAAGATCATGTGGTCGCGGTTCTTGTACAGGTTCTCCAGGTGGGCCAGGTCGGCCTTGGGATCATATTGCTTCCGGCCGTCACCACCGCGGATGTGTTGGTAGACCACCAGCATGTGGAAGGTGTCGGCCGCCTTGTCGTAGCGGACACGGATGGACTTGTCGGCCTCGAGACAACCGGGGAGAAACGCGGCGACCAGGAGTAGTAGGGCACAGGTAGTCAGGAGTTTGCGGAGCATGAGAAACCTCCAGAGATAATGACGAATGCAGAATGACGAATGACGAGAGAATGACCAAGCACGAATACCGACAAGCGGCCGGTACATCCCATGTTCGTCATTCAGTCATTCGGATTTCTTTCGTCATTCGAGTTTCGGATTTCGTCATTGCCCCGCCAAGGGGCTACGCAAGGATATCGTGAACCACATTCCCATGCACGTCCGTCAGCCGGAAGTCCCGGCCCTGGAAACGGTAGGTGAGTTGTTTGTGGTCGATGCCCAGGCAGTGCAGCAGTGTCGCGTTGAAGTCGTGGATGTGAACGGGATTCTCGGTGATGTTGTAGCAATAGTCGTCGGTCTGGCCGTAGACGAGCCCCGGCTTCACGCCCCCACCGGCGAGCCAGACCGTGAAACAGCGGCCATGGTGGTCGCGGCCGTGGTTGGTGGCCGTCAGCGTGCCTTGCGAATAGACCGTGCGCCCGAACTCGCCGCCCCAGACCACCAGCGTGTCATCCAGCAACCCGCGCTGTTTCAGATCGCGCACCAAAGCGGCCGACGCCTGATCGACGTCCTTGCACTGCCCGCGAATCTGCGTGGGCAGGTCGCTGTGCTGGTCCCATCCGCGGTGGAAGAGCTGCACAAACCGCACGCCGCGCTCGGCCATCCGCCGGGCGAGCAGACAATTGCGGGCGAACGGGTTGCCGGTGCCGTGCTCGTCCAGGCCGTACATGTCGAGAGTGGCCTTGGATTCACCCGAGAGGTCGGTCAGGTCGGGAACGGCCGTCTGCATGCGGAAGGCCATTTCGTACTGGGCAATGCGGGCGTTGATTTCCGGATCGCCGAATGCCTGCTCGGCCATGCCGTTGAGCGCTTGCACGCCATCGAGCATGTTGCGGCGCGACTCGGCGTCGATGCCGGGCGGATTGTTCAGGTAGAGCACGGGGTCGGCGCTGGAGCGGAAGCGCACGCCCTGGTGCTGGCTGGGGATGAACCCCGAGCCCCAGAGCCGCGAGAAGAGCGGCTGGTCGGTCTTGTTGCCGGAACCCTGCGAGATCATCACCACGAACGCAGGCAGGTTCTGGTTCTCCGAGCCCAGACCGTAGCTGAGCCACGACCCCAGCGACGGCCGGCCGGGCTGCTGGAAGCCGGTCTGAATGAGGGTGATGCCGGGGTCGTGGTTGATCGCCTCGGTATTGAGCGTCTTCACGATGCAGATGTCGTCGATGATGGAGCCGATGTGGGGGAGCAGTTCGGAGAGATACGTCCCGTTTTTCCCCAGGGGCTGGAACTTGAACATCGGGGCGACGCAGGGGAAGGATTTCTGGCCGGAGGTCATGCCGGTGATGCGCTGCCCCATGCGGATGGTGGCCGGGAGTTCCGTGCCGTGGTACTTGCGGAGTTGTGGTTTGTAGTCAAACAGGTCAATGTGCGACGGCCCGCCCGACATGAAGAGATAGATGACGCGTTTGGCCTTTGGGGCGTGGTGCAGGTGTTGCAGGACACCGTGCATCTGCACAGCGGCCGGCTCGGCCGCGAAGAGGTCCGGGTTGAGCAGGGAGGCCAGTGCCGCTCCGCCGATTCCGGCGGCAGTCCGGCCGAAGAAGTGGCGGCGGGTGATGAGGCGGGCGTGTTCGAGTTGCGGGTTCATAGGTTTCCAGTGGTCACATGGATGCGGCGAATCCGGCGCGATCGAAGAGCTTCTTGAGACGCAGCGTGAAGCCGGGCAACACATCTTCGCCGTCGAGGGAGTCGTTGTATGTTAGTTGCAGCGGGGCTCCGGTGGGATGAAAGACCGACGCGGATCGGGTACGCGGGTCGACAATCCACACCAGACGCACACCGGCCTCGAAATATTCGCGCAGTTTGCGGTCCATTTCCTGGCGCGTATTGCTGTCGCTCAGGACTTCGACGGCAAGGTCGGGGGCGAGGTCGGGAACGGCTTCCGTCGGGAGTTGCCGGCCGGGGAAGTGGTGCCAGGAGATGAAGCTGACGTCCGGTATGCGGACCAGGCCCGGCGCGATACGCACGGTGCCGTCGGGGCCGATGACAATCCCCGAATCATGCGCTTCCAGGAAACACTCGATGAAATGAACGATCAGACCCGCGATACGCGCCTCGACAAAACCCATGGGTTTCTCCACCAGCGTGCCATCCACCAGTTCGCACAACCGCTTCACGCCATCCGGACGGGCGTTCACATCCCGTTCGGTGGCGAGGCCGGGTGGCGGGTACATGCGGACACGCGATGGGGGCACCGAGCCGAGTTCCTCAAGGAGGTCGGCCATGGTCTGTCGGGTTGTTGCTGTGGCTTGAACCATATTCAGTAGTCTAAACGGACCAAGAGGCCCAGACAATCAATTTCGGGTCACTACTTCATCCAGATTAAGTATCGTCGATGCCACGACTGTCCACGACGCCAGTTCAACCGGATCGAGCGTCGCGTCGGTCGCCGATTCTCCGTTGGTCAGTAGCTTCTTCGCCAGCTCCGGATTCTTGCGGTAGGCGTCGAGTTGCTGTTCGAAGACTTTCCGCAGCACCGCGGTCTCGGCCGGTTTCGGAAGCCTCGCGGTCGCCAGGCGGAAGGCGAAGGCGATCTTCGCGCCGGTGCCGGCGGGAACCTCCTTGAGCATTCGCTCGGCGAGTTTGCGCGATGCCTCGATGTAGGTCGGGTCGTTCAGCAGGATCAGCGCCTGGAGGGGCGTGTTCGTGCGGGCGCGGCGAACCGTACACACCTCACGATCGGGCGCATCAAACGTGCTCAGTTGTGGTGGCGGGCTGCTCCGCTTCCAGAAGGTGTACATCGAACGGCGGTACAGATCCTTGCCGTGGCTGGGCAAATACTTCTGCGCAGTCCAGTTGTCGCCATCGGCGCGGGACATCAGCTCTTCCCAGAGGCCGGCCGGCTGATAGGGCGACACGCTGTGGCCGCCGATCTCGCCATTGAGCAGGCCGCTGACCGCCAGCGCCTGGTCGCGGATGAACTCGGCCTGAAGGCGGAATCGCGGGCCGCGGGCCAGAAGGCGGTTCTCCGGATCGCGCTGCACGAGCGGCGGCGTGACGCTCGACGATTGGCGGTAGGCCGAACTCGTGAGCAGCAATCGCACCATCGCCTTGACATCCCATCCGTTTCGCACGAACTCCGTGGCCATCCAGTCGAGCAGTTCGCGGTTGGCCGGATACTCGCCCTGCGAGCCGAAGTCCTCGGCCGTCTTGACCAGGCCCGTGCCGAAGAACGTCTGCCAGTAGCGGTTGACGGTGACGCGAGCGACGAGCGGGTGGCTTCCGCTGACCAACCAGCGCGCCAGGCCAAGCCGGTTCCGGGGCAGTTCGGGCGGCATTGGCGGCAGCGCGGTGGGCGTGGCCGGCGTGACCTTGTCACCGAGTTTGTCGTATTGTCCACGAACGTGGATGAACGTATCGCGCGGCCGGGGCAATTCCTGCATGACCATGGCGGTGGGGATCGACGCGGTCAGATCGGCCTGTTGTCTGCGTAATTCCGCGAGGCGTTGCCGCACCGGCGCGAACTCGGCCGAGATGTTCTCTCGGAAGAAGCGTCGCAGGTCCTCGTGCTGGGCATCGGTTCGCTGCGCGGCCGGAACTTGCAGGATCGCCAGGACGTTCTGCGGCACGCCGTCCTTGTCGTGAGGCCGGGCGCTGTCCGTCACCGCCAGACGAAAGAGCCCCGGCTGATGCCGGGCGTAGCCGGAATTGAACTCAATCGAGATACTGATGGCGGCGGCCGGGTCGAGTGTCAGCGGTGCCGCCAGTTCCAGGATCGCGCGATGCAGCTTGCCGACTTGAGGGAAGATGCCCCAGCCGGCGCCGTCGCCCTGGCCGATGACCCTGGAAACGGGGAAGCCCTCCTGGCTGAAGTCGGCCGACGCCGACTTGAAACGGACTTCCTTGCCATCGGACAGTCTCAACTTCACGCCGGTCATCACCACGTTGCCGTTTTCGCTGCGGCCCGGGCCGTGTGCGGCGAGCGAGTCTTGCGGGAGCATCTCGAACCGGATCGCGGTGACCGTGCCGAGCGGGGCCGGAGCCGTCAGCGTGTACGTTTCCTTCTCGGGGTTCGGGCCGGTGGCGAGGATCGACTGGTCGTCGAGAATCTTGAGCGTCGAGCCGTTGACCGACTTGAGTGAGGCGGGCTTGAGCACCGACCACCGCGTTGTCTGTTGCGATGCCCCGGCTTCCCATGTCCGTTGCGCGGCATCGGCGCTGTCATGCACGGCCAGCATTTCCGCTTCAGCCTTGCGGATCTCGGACGTCAAATGGTCGAGCGAGGACTGCTGTTGTCGCGTGGGTGCCGGTATGAACGGCGCCGCGTTGCCCTTGGAACCGTCCAAGCCATTTTCAGGCACGTTGTTGAAGAAGGCATAGAACGAATAGTAGTCCCGCATCGGGATCGGGTCGTACTTGTGGTCGTGGCACTGGCAGCAATTCATGCTCAGGCCCAGCCACACGGTTGACGTCGTGTTGACGCGATCCACCAGGTAGGCATTCTGATATTCCTCCGGGATCGCGCCGCCTTCGAAGTTGATCATGTGGTTGCGGTTAAATCCCGAGGCGATCTTCTGATCGAGCGTGGCGCCGGGCAGCAGGTCACCGGCCAGTTGCTCCACGGTGAACCGGTCGAAGGGCATGTTGGCGTTAAACGCCTCGATGACCCACTCGCGCCAGCGCGTCATGTCCCGGCCGGAGTCGATGTGGTATCCGTGTGTGTCGGCGAACCTGGCCGCGTCGAGCCAGTCGACGGCCATGCGCTCGCCGAAGCGCGGG
>JBEKVL010000070.1:0-13724 GCA_049514055.1 Tepidisphaeraceae bacterium
TCGGTTTCGGCCCGGTCCTCCTCGACCAGGTCCAGCATGTAACTGAATCCGGAACAACCGCCGCCTTTGACACCGACGCGCAGCCGGGTGTTATCGGGCAGGCCGTTTTCCTTGATGATCTTCTTGATCTCGCCCGCCGCTGTATCTGAAAGCACAATTGCCATGGGTAGTAACTCCTTTTTGTCGGCACAATCATAGGGCGGCAGGAGCTAACAGTCCAAGCCCGGTACGGATTCTCCGGCACGTCGATTGTCGCGGGGCGGGCACTGCGTCGCTCAGTTGGTGGCGGCCACGGCTCCCTGTTGGGCATGAGCCGAAGCCCTGGCGATGGTTCTCACGATTTCCGACAGCCGTACGTCCCGGAGGAAACTCACCAGCCTGCCGTGCAGCGTCCTGATGGGAGCCTGGATGGGGCAGCCGCGGGAAATCTTGCACGATGCTTTTCCCTTGCATTCGCCGTCCAGGATGATGCATTCCGCGAGCCGGATGGGTCCTTCCAGGACCAGGATGAGGTCGTGGACCGAAACCTTGCCGAGGTCGGCGATCAGGCGATAACCACCCTTGGTGCCACGGGTGCTGACGAGCAACTTCCCGTGGTGCATGCTTTTCATGACGTTCATCACCAGGGCCGGGGGCATGCCAAATCGCTCGGCGATCTCCCTGGCCGAGACGACGACGTGGGGCCGCTCGGCCAGATAACACAGGGCAATCAGGGCATAGTCGGTTTTTTTTGTAAGAGAAAACATATCCCGTCTCACAGAAGACTCTCGTCGATTTCGACCGCGTCCGGAGGTAGAATAGGACAAAACAGTACGATGTGCCAGTCCCGAACGTGCAGAATACCGAACTATTTTTCGGCGGTATTCACACACGGCGCAAGGCACGCGGTTGGAATCGCTTCCCGGTTTGTCCCGCCGGATGACACGGGTTATATGCTTAAAGACGTATGTCGTGGTTACGCAGACGCGGCTTGCAGTAGACAAGCCGTGGTGCCCAATATCGAGAACGCATCGCGATCCCGTCTTCCGGCTCTTGACGGGACGATGGTTCGGGCCGACTATCGGGCGAGCATGTCCAACGCCAGATTGATGCGGGCTTCGTGGTGGGCGGGTTGGCTGCTGGCATCCCTTGGGGTCTGGGCCCAGCAGCCGGCGCCCGGGGACCGTTTCCGCGTTTCCCTGCTGACCGTGGGGCCGGGCAAGGCGATCTACGAGTGGTTTGGCCATAATACGCTGGTCGTGGAAGACAGGCCGAGCGGAAAGGCGTTCTCGTTCAACTACGGGGTGTTCAGCTTCGACGATCCGGGCTTCATTCGCCGATTCCTCGAAGGCAGAATGATGTACTTGATGGAGATGCGCGATCTTCCGTCGGAGATCGACTATTATCGGCAGGCAAAGCGCTCCTTGTTCATGCAGGAACTGAACCTCTCTCCCAGGCAGAAGGAGAGACTGGTGGATTTTCTGCTGGATGGCGCCAAGAAGGAGAACCGGCGCTATCTCTACAACTACTACACGGCCAACTGCTCCACCAAGGTGCGCGATGCCATCGACTACGCCCTGGATGGCGAACTGCGCCGTCAACTCGAGTCCCGCGCGACGGCGACAACCTATCGCGAGCAAACCCGCGCCGGCAGCCAGCACAATTTCTTTCTGTACACCGGCCTGAACTTCGCACTGGGTCCGAGCACCGACCGGCCGCTGAACCAGTGGGAGGACTCCTTCATGCCAGCGCGGCTGGCGAGCTACGTCCGGGATGTGAAACTGTCCGACGGGCGGAGCCTGGTCGGGTTCGAGAAGCCCTTGGGCGATGTGTCTGTCCCCCCCGAGCCGAAGGCGCCCGACCGGGTCTGGCTCTACCTGCTGATCGGCGCGATCTGGGGCGGCCTGGTGTTGTGGAGCGCCGGAACCGGCCGCACGCGGGTGACGCTGATCGTGGTCTGGTTGTGGCTGGCGCTGAGCGCCAGCGGCGGCGTGTTCCTGGCATGGGTATTCACGACCAGCCACTGGGCGGCCTGCTGGAACCAGAACGTTCTGCTCCTGCCGACGACCTCGTTGCCGATGGTCGCGTGGTGGCCGGTGGCGATGCTGCGGTGGAACCGTTGGAAATGGATCGCGGTCGGACTTCTCGCGGCGGCGGGACTCATCTCGCTGACGGGGCTGTTCCTGCCGTTCGGGCTGTCGATGGTGCTGCTGGCGGGGCTGGTGCTGGTGCCGCGCCGGGTGGCGGCGCGCGGCATGGCGGCGCTGCTGGTTGTCACCCTGGTAACCACCGTTGTTGCCATCAGCCTGAAATTCATTCCTTTGTTGCCGCAGATGAACCGCGAGATACTGGCGCTGGCGGGCCCTCTCAACGCCGTTCTCGTCTGGGCCGGCTGGCGGTCGCTTGTCCCGGCGAAGGATGAGATACATGAATCCGTTCAATGATCTGGCCGAGATCTACGATGCGATGGTGGACTGGAACCGGCGTCTGTCCCACGAGGAGCCGTTCTATCGCCAGTTGTTCACCCGCGTCAGCGCCAAGCGTGTGCTGGACGCGGCCTGTGGCGTGGGGCACCACGCCGCCAGGTTTCACGCGTGGGGCCTGGACGTCGAGGCCGCCGACATCAGCCCGGCCATGCTGGCCCGGGCCAGGGCACGCGCCGGCGAACCCGCCGGCCTGAAGTGGGTCCAGCGCAGCTACGATCGGCCGGCGGGCACGAGTGTCTTCGACATTGCCATCTGCGTCGGCAACTCGCTTGCCCTGGCCGACGACGAAGCCGCCATGGACCGCGCCGTGGCCGCCATGTTGACTGCCGTGCGGCCGGGCGGCGCCGTGGTGGTTCACGTCCTGAACATCTGGATACTGGCCGATGGTCCGTGCCTGTGGCAGAAGTGCGTCCGGATGAAGTTCGCCGGCCAGGAGGTCCTGGTCCTCAAGGGCATCCATCGCTGCGGCAATCGGGCCTGTGTCGAGGTGATCGTCATGGACCCGGCGGGCAAGGTGCTCAAGAACGAATCGCCTCGTTTGCTGGGCGTGGAAGCGGGGCTGCTCGGCGAGATGGCGCGCCGGCACGGCGCAGGCGGGATCGAGTTCTTCGGTGGCTACAAGTCCCAGCCGTACGATCGCGGCAGCAGTGAGGATATCATCATGGTGGCGCGCAAAGCCGGAGGATGAGCCGTGTGCGGCCGCATGACACAGATCAATCTGGCGCAGTTCACCGACCTGTTTCCCTGGATCATTCCGCCGGAAAAGTGGCAGGCGTCGCGCTACAACGTGGCGCCGACGCAGCCCGTGGCGGCGGCGGTCAACCACGCGCTTGCCAGGATCGAGTACCTGCTCTGGGGACTGATACCCTCCTGGGCCGGCGATCCTGCGATCGGCGCCACGATGATCAACGCCCGTGCCGAAACGCTGGCGCAGAAGCGGTCGTTCGCCCGGTGCCTCAAGCGCCGCCGCTGTCTCATACCCACCTCGGGATTCTACGAATGGCGGGCCGACCCCGGCGGCCGCAAGGCACCCATGTTCATACGGATGAAGGATGAGAAGCCTTTCGCGCTGGCCGGCCTGTGGGATGTCTGGCACGGCCCCGAGGGATCGCAGGTGACATCCTGCACGGTCATCACCACCGCGCCCAACGAACTGGTGAAGGCGATCCACGACCGCATGCCCGCGATCGTGCCTCCGGAGGAATATCGGCTGTGGCTGTCGCCCCAAGAGGGCGATCCGGCAGCGCTGCTGCGCCTGCTTGGGCCTTATCCTGCTGACAATATGCAGGCAAGTGAAGTCTCGACACGCGTGAACAACGTGCGCTTCGACGATCCGCAGTGCCTCGAGCCGGCTTCCCGCGATCAGGGGATGTTATTCGGATAGGGCGGCCGGGCGTGACCACGACGCAGGTCAATTTGGAAACGTATGGCGTCTGAACAGTTGTCATGCCGAGCGTACCCGCGAAGCATCCGGCCTGGGGCCTCACAGCCGGATCCTTCGCGGCTACGCTTCGGGATGGCGCTCTGTGTCCAGGATACGTTTCCCGAAGCAATGGTCGCGTTGTGGCGCATCAGCGGGTGATCTGGCGGAACACTTCCTTGAGAGTTGACAGGGTGTAGGGTTTCTGGAGAAAGCCCGCCAGTCTCTTGCCCGCGAACCGGGTGAAGATCTCGTGTTCGGTGTAGCCGCTGGTCATGACGACGCGGACCTCGGGATTGACGTGTTGCAGTGCGAGCAGGGTTTCCTCGCCGTCCATGCGGGGCATGGTCAGGTCAAGAACCACGACGTCGATGTCTTTCCATCGGGACTGGTAGAGTTCCACCGCTTGTTGGCCGTCCGCCGCCGTCAGGACCTCGTAGCCGATCAGGCCCAGCATCCGGGAACCCAGCAACCGGAGCGTGTCCTCGTCGTCCACGAGCAGCACGCGGCCAGTCGCTTTCGACGAGGGGTCGGCCGGCCTGGCCGCGACGATTGCCCTGGCCGTTCCATTCCCGTGGGCGGGAAAGAGCACCCGGATCGTGGTCCCGGTGCCCAATTCGCTCGAGATGTGGATGGCCCCCTTGTGGCCGCGGACTATTCCCAGGACCGCGGCCATGCCCAGTCCGCGTCCGGTGAACTTCGTGGTGAAGAACGGCTCGAACATCCGGCCGATGGTCTCGCGGCTCATGCCGCAACCGGTGTCCGCCACCTCGATGTAGACGTAGAGCCCTTCGGCCAGGTTGTCGTCGAGATATGTTGCCGAGAGGTGCGCTCGCGAGCACTCCATGGCGCCCGTGGAGATCCGAATTACACCGCTGCGGTCGCCGATGGCCTCCGAGGCGTTGGTGATCAGGTTCATGACGATCTGGCGCACCTGCGCGGCATCGCCCTCCATCGGGGGAATCGACTTCTCGAGATCGAGCGTCAGCATGGCCTTCTTGGAGATGGTGGCCTTGAGCAGGTGGGCCATCTCCTCGACGAGGCTGCCCAGCACGATTGTCTCCAGAATGAACTTGCCCCTGCCGGAGTAGGCCAGCATCTGGCGGCAAAGTTCGGCGGCCCGGCGTCCGGCCTTTTCGATTTCCGCCAGGCTCTCCCGGGCCGGCGACATCGGCGACGCCTGCCTCATGGCCAGGTCGGCGTAGCCCAGCACGACCATCAGCAGGTTGTTGAAGTCGTGGGCGATGCCCCCCGCGAGCACGCCCAGACTTTCGAGCCGCTGTGTCTGTTCCATCTGCCGCTGGAGCGCCAGACGTTCTTCCTCGGCCCGCTTGCGTTCGGTGATGTCTTGGATCGTGCCGATCATCCGGAGCGGCCGGTTCTGAGCGTCGAAAGTCAGCCGGCCCCGGCCGTGTACCCAGCGTTCCGCGTGGTCGGAGAGGCGAACGATCCGGTATTCCGTGTCGAAGGCCTGGCGTTGCGCCAGGACGTGATCGTTCAGATAGTGGCGCATCCTTTCCCGCTCGTCGGGATGGATGATGCGCAGCCAGCCTGGCACGTCCTTCGGATACGCCGGATCGGTGATTCCGAAGAGTTCGTCCAGGGCCGGCGAACTGGTCCAGATGCCCGTGGTGATGTCCAGGACGTAGGATCCCATGCTGGCCAGCCGCTGCGACTCCAGCAGCATGTGCTGGAATTCCCGCAGTGTCTCATCCGACCCCTCCGGGCCGTGAGTTGTGTGTCGTTCGGGGGGCTCGTCCGGCGCCGATAGCTGGTCCCTGGGCTGAGACATGGCGAACTCCTTGCGTCCTGGGCGCGGAAAGCCTGCTGCGCCTGGGCTTGTTCCGCACCACCCATCGGACCCGATGCAGTGATTGTGCGCGTTTTGCCTTCGCCGATCAAGGGATTTGTATCATTGTTTCGGGATGAGTACGGTCATCCCCGCTGCAAACGCACGACAAAATACGGCTCCTGGATCTCCTGATCGGGGAAGATGGCGCCCGCGCCTTTGTTGTCCATTACTTCGATGTAGTACATGAAGTCCCATTTGGGATCGATCTTCCCGGCCGGGACAGTGCCCTGGTATTCATCCGGTTTGCCGGCCGCAAGCAGGGGGAGCGCGTCGTAGTCCAGGGTCTGGTTCACTCCGCGGTATCGCAGGCGGACCCATTTGATCCCGGCCGCGCTGCGGGCGGTCACACGGACGGTGATCGGCTGATTGGCGGCGGCCGCGGCGATCGGCGCGTGCTGCACCTGCGGGAATCCGGGCGAGACTGCGAGCGCCGCCGCGAACGCTTGCAGCGCCTGGGTGGCCGGGGTGTTCGCCGCAGTCCCGGCTTCAGCCCGCTGGCGCTGGAGGGCCGTGAGCGATTTCTCCAGTGTCGGCAACTCGTCACGCCAGTGCCCGCACAGGTCGGACCCGCGGACGCCGAACATCAGGTCGGGAGCATAGACATCGCCGGCGGCGGCCACGAGTTGCTTCCAGGCGTCCAACGCCGCGGCCTCATGGGTGATTGCCTGCTCGAGTGCGGCCGGATCGCCGGAGCGTTTGTAGATGCAGTATGCCACCGCGGCCGGTATCCGCCGGGAATGATAGAGGGCGAGATTGGAGAGGATCTTCAGATCGACGGCGCTCGAGTCGAACTCCTTGCTCCGGCGGTCGCCGATGCGTTTCTCGGCCTCGGCGATCTGGGTGTTGATCTCCTTCGACGCATCGGCGAACCAGCGGGCGGTTTGCCCAGGCCGGACCTTGGCCAGTTCCCTGCCCTCAAGCAGCGTTTGCGCTTCTTCATCGAAGCCGGCGAAGATGGCGACATCCGTGCCCTCGGCTTTGGCGAAGCGCGGGAGGTCGCCCAGAGACTGCTTTTCCGGCCAGCCCCGTGTCATCGGGAAATGGCTGTAGGGATAGGAAGAGGCGACGATACGCGGCAGAATCCAACTGGCACGATGCAGCGCGGCCGAGACAGAGGGAGCGGCGTCGGGGCCGAAGCGGCGGACGAACTCGTGATCGAAGACGTCGGCCGGCGTCCGTGGGTTGTAGCCGATGCGGCCGAATGACTGGAAGAAGTGCCAGTAGCGCTCGAACTCATAGTCGGTGTAGCGATATTGCGGCGCGAGGATGTCGAAGGGTTTCGCGTCGTGTGGCTGCGCCTCCATCTTGGTGCAGAGCGGCTCGTTGACCTCGAATCCGTCGCCGTCATACAGGCGGGTGGATTCGGCGAAGCGCCGGGCGAACTCGGGATCGCCCCAGAGCAGCAGTCGCGAGGTTCCGCCGTTCCACAGCCGCCAGTGCATCGCGTAGCGTTGCGGATAGCGGAGCATGTCCGCGTAGCTGTGGCGGCGGTCTTTCTGGTTGGGCGGGTTGATGTGTGTGGGATGGAACGGCAGGCCCATCTGTTCCATCCAGTACTTGGTCGTGATGCGGAACGGCACGCCGGTTTCGATGGCCGCGTCGATGACGCTGTCGGGCAGGCCCTTGGCCCGCAGGTCCAGCCGCAGCCCCGGCGCCTGTTGTTTCATCATCGCAAACACGCTCTGCCAGAAGCTCACCTGCTCGGAGTTCTTCAAGCCCGATTCGTCGTGCATGCGGAACTGGAGCGCATCGACCCTGGGCACTGCTCTGACAAATTGCGCCAGGGCGGCCTTGGTATAGGGGATGAGGTTCTTCTCGTTGACGCCCCACACCAGGTGCGGCGTGGGGTTGCGTAGGGCGTCGTTGGCGTTGGGGATTCCGCCGCCCTGCACGCCGCCGCGGTAGATGTGGTCCCAGATGCCGAGCGTCACGTGGACGCCGCGGCCATGAGCCCGGTCAATGAGGCTGTTCAGCGTGTCGAGGTTCTTCTTCTGCTGCTCGGCGGTGATGCCGACCATGTGAATGTCGGGGAAGCCTTCGGTGGCGAAGAAGTACGGGTAGGGGGGTGCCAAGAATCCGCCGTTTTCGTAGCCGAAGATGATGACGAGGGTGTTGAAGCGATTGGCGGCGAGCGTCGCGAGGTAGCGATCCCAGTAGGCGCCGTCGTAGAAGCGGGATTCCCAATACGCCCGGTTCATCGTATAGATTGAGATGGCGCGCTCGGTCACGGCCGGTGATTCGGCGATGTCCCGCACGTGTTCAAACGGCCTGGCCGCATCCGTGCTCCAGGCGATGCGTTCGGCCACGTCGAGTTCGGCGTACATCAGCCCGCGATCGTCGGCGCCCGCGATGAGCAGCGCCGGCTTGCCTGCCAGCGTTGTGTTGCGGATGACAAGGGACTCCGGTGTACGTGGCGCGGGGACGTTCGCGGACTTGAGCAGATCGGCCGCCGCTCCGTCGCCCGATGACAGGCCGGCGAGCACAAGCGCCCTGCCGCGCGCTGTCTGCGGAGACTCCGCTGTTTCGAAGGCGATCTGTTTTGCGCGCAGAGCCGCGGCGATCTTCTCAATCCCGTACGCGGCCGGCGACCCGGCCTGCGGATTGGCGATAATGGAGACGACCGGTGTTTCCTCTGCCGCCCGGGCCTGAATCGTGGCCAGACCCAGGCAGAGAACGAAGGCAAGGATTCGCAGCATTTGTTGCTCCCGGAAATGACTCGTGGCGAAGCGGGCGGAAGTGCCACTCTTCGTACTTACATTTACTCTCGATCGCCGGCCGCGTGGTGGGATTGGGCCATAAAGGCATCTCGCCTGCGGTGTCGGCGCGCCGCACATCAGGGGCACTGTGGGCGCGATGTCGTTCCGCCGAATCCCGACAGTTGTTCCCACTCAAATCCGTGGCGTTTCCACCGCCGGACCACGCAATCGTGCCAGCGGGTGTGGCCGGAGATGTTGGCATCCTGTAGCCGCGATCAATGATCGCGGCTACAAATACACGGTTTGCCAAATAGACAGGCAGACCCCGGTCGACAGCCGCGTGAGAGACCGGTGGTTTTCCGGCGATCTTCTGGTAACCTGACAATTGAAGCACGTCTGCTTGTTCCAGGTGCAAGGTGCGATATGAATCGTCGTCGGCACATCTGTGGGTCCGCGTTCACGCTGGTTGAATTGCTGGTGGTCATCGGCATCATCGCATTGCTGATCAGCGTCCTGCTTCCCGCCCTCAACGCCGCGAAGGAAGCGGCGAGGACCACGGCGTGTCTGTCGAACCTGCGGCAGATCGGGCAGGCAATGCAGACTTACATCTCTGACAACCGGGGATATGTCGTCCCCAGCAGTTACCGCGACACCGTCACGCCCCCGAGCGCCAACGGGAACTTCACATTCGAATCATGGGCCACCATCCTGGTCGCCAGGAAATACCTGCCGTATCCTCCCTGCACCTCCGACCAGCCGCCGTTTGCGAGCAACGTCTTCTTCTGCCCTTCCGGCCTGCCCGAGTTCATCGCGGACTCCAGCATCACCAGCGGCCTGCCCATCAGCCGCCGGGATGCGGTGGGCGCCATGGGCGCCCGGAGCGAATCCAAGAGCCTCAAGCCCGGCCTGTTCGTCTTCGCATGGTATGGGATCAACGGCACCAGCGGCAAAGACCTCGGGGTTCCGATGCGCCGCTACCCGGCCGACGGCGACAGCGACACCAACCCGGTGACGCCGCTCACCAAGATCACCCAGATCAAGGACACGGCGCGGATGGTCTGCGCGTTCGATGGCATTGCCACGGTCAACGTGCAGAGTGTCAACGCCAACCGCCTCAATGCCCGGCACAAGAAGTTCAGTGTTACCAACATCCTCTTCTTCGATGGTCACGCCGAGTCGCTTCAGACCAAGAGCCTGCCGGGCGAGGATGGCGATGCGGGGATCGGCGCGGCGGCCAGTGCGACCTTCAGCCTCACCAATCTCGCGAAGTACCCGCTGACCAAGTGGCGGCTCGATCAGCCGTGAAGAGTCCGGGAGTGCGGGCGTCCCCGCCCGCTCCGGCCGGCGGCCGAGGACGGCCGCGTTCCCAGGCCCCGCATCGAACACCGCTTTCCGCCACGGGTAAGACGAGCATGAACCGACATAGAATCGACCTAGAACCGACGTGGAATCGACCGAAAGCGACCGATGGCGGGGGATAGCAATGCAGGATGAGCGATGAATGCGGAAGATGGAGTGACCCGGATCAGGGGGACCCGGATAAGGGGTCAAAGGATAATAGTTAACAACATATAGTTCATATAGTATCATACAGTCTTATCGCATCCTTCCCCGGCCAGGCCGTCAGCAGAACCGAACTCGTTGCGTCGTCGCGTGAGGTCCGCTCTTGCTCTTCCCGGAAAGAGAACCGCGGATGAGTAGAAGGCGGGATTGACGGGTCTGACCCGGGATAAAGCAACTGCCGCACCATGTTGGCGGTGAAGGTGGCGCGACGCTTGGGCGGCCGAACATGTTCTTCATTTAATCCTACAACGCTAGGATTGCACGTAACTGCTTGATTTTCAATAGGCTACGACGATTTCTCGGCCGAATTTCAGGCTATTAGCGTTGTAGGAGAGCGTTGTAGCAGTAATTGCGTGGCAATCTGTTTCGATGTGCGCTGTCCGCAAGGAAATGCTTGCGTTCATCCTCCTCTACAACCTGATCCAGCGGGTGGTACAACAAGCCGCGATCCAGCAGCAATTTGACCCAGACCGCATCAGTTTCATCGACGCCCTGCACTGGTTGCTCTGGTCCAGCCCGGGTGAGCCGGTCACAAAGCTGGTCGTCAATCCATGACGAGTGCGCCGTTCGCCGCCGAGAAAACTGAAAAACGCACGTCATCGATTTCCTCAGCTCAACGGTTCCCGTGCGGCACTCAGTAAACCACCATGCCAAGTCAAGTTATGATCCACGCTGAGTTGACGGCACTGGGCGAGACGCCCGTGCCACAACGGGTCTGGTCTGCCATGCCGGATTTGCGTGGTGGTGCTTCGTGGTTAACATGCCTCTCCATCCCCCATCTACCGGGCAGGGTAAGCGCATGTGCAGGCGCTGAGGGGCTTGGATGGCTTCGGGGGGACAAGAATGTCGCGACAGACAGGAATGTCTGTCCTACTGAATTCCGGGCACATGCGATTGCCCTGCGTCCCGGTGGGGGCTCTTTTCCCGGCGGGCAAATGACCTACAATGTGGCTGTTCACTGGTCGTCGACAGTTCACGCCAAACACAAGGAGCAGCGACATGAGAAGCCATCGACGTCTGGCCGCGAGTGTGGGACTTTGCGTTCTGATTGCCGCAACGTACGCCGGGGCGGGGGACTGGCCGCAGTGGCGCGGGCCTAATCGGGATGGGATTTCGCAGGAAACGGGGCTGCTTAAGGAATGGCCGGGGGAAGGGCCGAAGCTGGTGTGGCAGGTGAACGATCTTGGCCGGGGGTTTTCCACGCCGGCGGTCGCGGGCGGGCGGGTCTACCTGATGGCCAGCCAGGGTGTGGAGGATGAGTTCGTCAAGGCACTCGATGGCAAGAACGGCAAGCCGATCTGGTCGACGCGCGTCGGGAAGGTGGGCAATCCAAAGCAGCAGCCCAATTTCCCGGCCGCCCGGTCGACGCCGACCGTGGACGGCGATGTGCTCTATGCCCTGGGGTCGGACGGCGATCTGGCGTGCATCGAACTGGCCACGGGCAAGATTCGCTGGCAGAAGAGCCTGCGCGGCGATTTCGGCGGCAAGCCGGGGAACTGGGCATACGCGGAGTCGCCGCTGATCGACGGCGAGACGCTCGTCTGCGCGCCGGGCGGCGGGCAGGCGACGCTGGTGGCGCTGAACAAGAAGACGGGCGCGGTGATCTGGAAATGCGCCCTGCCGGAAGCGGATGATGCGGCCTACACCTCGGCGGTGATCATGGAGGCCGCAGGGGTGCGACAATACGTGCAGGTGGTGCAGAAGGGGCTGGTGGGCGTGGAGGCGAAGACGGGCAAGTTTCTTTGGCGATACGGCAAGACGATGAGCACGTACGGGGCGACGATTCCATCGCCGGTGGTCGGCGATGGGATCGTGTACTCGGCTGGGTCGGGCAGCGGCGGCGGGGCGGTGCGGCCGGTCGCCAGGGGCGGCGGCGTGGAAGCGGAGCAGGTCTACTTTGATGCGAAGCTGCCGACAGCGATCGGCGGCTCCGTGCTGGTGGGCGGCCATCTGTACGGCTGCTCGGCCCAGGTGCTGGTGTGTGCGGATTTCAAGACGGGGCAGATCAAGTGGACCGATCGCGGCGCGGCGCCGGGGTCGCTCTGCTACGCTGATGGCCGGCTGTATCTCCACGGCGAGAATGGCGAAGTGGCGCTGGTGGAGGCGACGCCGGATGGCTACCGCGAGCATGGCCGGTTTATGCCGCCAAATCCGCCCAGGCGGATCAGCGGCATGGAGAAGGCGTGGGCGTATCCTGTGGTTTGCGATGGGCGGCTGTACATCCGGGATCATGATTTGCTGTGGTGTTACGACGTGAGGAAGTGAGGGACTGGCCAGGGAGCTCGGGCCCGGAAAGAGAACCGCGGATAGCTCGGATGATGTGGCTCGTCATTCACCATCGGCAATTGGCGATTCGCGGGCGTGACTACTTTTGTGGCAAGATTGCCCTCACTCCAATACGGTTCACTTAAGCGAAGCGATGCCGCCCTGGCGGGCGAAGAACTGCGATCGACGATCGTGGCTACAGCTTAAGTGAACCGTATTGGGTCAGGAGCGCCCTTGTCCGGGGAACACGGAGATGCTTCGCCGGGCTCTGCATGATGTGGCTCACGCTCCCATCGCCGTCACGATCTGCTCGGCCAATGCCACGTTCGCCAGGCCCGCTTCGGCCGGGATCAGTGGCGCGGTGTTGGTGCGGACGGCATGCAGGAACGCATCAAGCTCGGCGCGGATCGGCTCGGTGGGGTCGGCCTGGAGTTCGTGCATCCGTACCATCTGCGGATAGTTCAGGGTTGTGGGATCGATCTGGCCGGCGCGGACTTTGGCGGCCGTTTCGCGCAGCAGCGGGACGTTGTCGTGGGCCTTGATGAGAACGGCCGTCTTTTTCGCGTAGTCGAGAGAAACGAAGGCGTCGGCGGTGAACAGGCGCAGGCGGCGTTCGGTCTTCATGGCCAGGCGCGAGGCGGTGAGCGTGGCCACGGTGCCGTTCTCGAACGCGACGCGGGCCGTGCAGGAATCCTCGGCCCTGCCGAGCACGGCGGCGCCCACGGCGTCGACCTTCACCGGCCGGGAGTTGACCAGGGCGAGCACGATGTCGATGTCGTGGATCATCATGTCCAGGACGACGCCGACGTCGAGCGAGCGGAAGGTCATGGGGCTGATGCGCGTGGTTTCGAGATAGCGCGGGACGAGGTTGAGCTTGCGGAGGGCGACGACGATGGGGTTGAAGCGCTCGATGTGGCCGACCTGTACGATGGCGGCGCGTTGGCGGGCGAGATCGGCGATCTGGCGGCATTCGGTCGCGTTGCGGGCCAGGGGCTTTTCGATGAGGCAGGCGATGCCGCGGTTGAGGAACGGTTCGGCGGCGGCCAGGTGCGACTCGGTCGGCGTGGCGATGGTCACGGCCTTAACCTGGGCGAGCAGGGAGGCGGGGTCGGTGAAGGGCGCGGTGTGGTACTGGGCCGCGGTTTCCTGGGCCGCTTTGGCGATGCGGTCGTAGACGCCCACGAGGCGGACGTCGGGCATCTGTGAATAGCAGCGGGCGTGCAGGCGGCCCATGCGGCCGCAGCCGATGACGGCGACGGGAATCGGGGTATTGGACATAGGATGCGAGAGTGTACGGGGAACCCAGGCCGGGCGGAATAGCACTGGCGGAAGCACTGGCGGAAGGTCCGCGGGCCGGTTATCGGACACGCAGAAACTGCGTTCACCGGCCGGGCATGGCGAAAGACGCGGTTTTATCGGGCTCTCGGGGATGCAGAAAATGCCGTGCTTCATGTAAAGTTTGC
>JBEKVL010000071.1:0-13701 GCA_049514055.1 Tepidisphaeraceae bacterium
GATTACTCACACGGCTTCAGTCAGTTGGCACGAACCACTGTTGCTCAACACTTCCTCCCATGTCTCGCACCTTCCCCTGACGCACCACAGTCTTTTTCGGATACCAAAGTCGTGATGCCAATAGCATTGCCAGCGCAGGCATGGCCTTCCCGGGTCCAAGGCTGGCTGATTGCGTCGGTCCCATCTTCGTGTGTAAGCATAGCTGTCCGCCCTCAGCCGGGATGCGCTGAACTTCGTCCGCACTGTAGGTTCCGGCCACGCGGTCACCGGCGATCGAGCGATCCGCATGAAGAGACCCTCGACGGGCTTCCAAAATGATGTCGCGGCCCGGCCCCTTCGTCAGCCGTACGAGTATCAGCAACAATCCCAGTGCCGCACACAGAATTCCCATCCGCGGCAACATGACGACCTTCTCAGCCATCGGCCCATGCCTGAACTCATCGGGCATCCACGCCTAAATCTTCCAACCGAAGATGCCGAACAACAGCCCGATGATAATCAGGAATGCGGGCAGTCCCCAGGATGCCTCGGCACGATGATCAATCTGCACGCGCACGCCATCATCCGGCAACTCGGAAACATGCACACGTTCAAACTCCGTTAAAGATATTGCCGATGCTGTGCTCGTCATTGTCGCGCTCGCTGTCTGAAACCCAGAATCATGTTCAATTATTGAGGTTCCGCTGTTGCGCTCGCGGTGCCCTGCTGCTCGGCTGTGGCCGGTGAGAGTGCGGGCTCCGCCCAAATCTCCGCGAGAACCGGCCGCTTCGCGATCAGCTCGCCGGGCTCGCCGATCGCCTCCACACGCAGCTTGAGCCACGCCATCAGCTCGGGCGTGCCGGCCTTGGCGGCTGCGAGGCAGAGCATCGCCTGCGACATCGCCGACCGGGCCGGCGACATCAGTTCGACCATCGCCAACTTCTGTTTCAAGCCCGACAACATGGCCGACCATTGGCCCAGCCGTGCCAGGTAGTCCAGTTGCACGGAGGTCAGCTCCAGTGCTTCGCCCAGGCTCAGACGCTCGGCATACAGCGATGTCAGCGGCATATAAGTACCGGCCACGTCGCCGATCTCCAGCAGCGAACTCGCCAGAATCAGCCGCGTCGATCGAGTCAGCGGCGTCAGTGGCCCCATTCGTTGTTGGAGCAGTTCGCGGCAGAGCATCGCGCACTCGCCCCATCGCTCCTGCGCGTGCCGCAAGACCGCAAGCTGGTGGAGGCTCCGCAATTTCACCGACCGGAAAAGCGAGAATGACGAGAGAGCGTCGTGGATGAATTGTTCCGCCTGCGGCAGGTTTCCCGAAGCGATGAGCTGCGGCGTGATGGCCGCCAGGCGCGTGCCTCTGGCGGATCGGTACGACAGCGCCACCCAGATGCCCACGACGACCATCATGAGCACCGCGCCGCTGATCATCCGGGGCATGGGGATGAGTTCGAGCACCAGGCATACCGCAGCCGCGCCGATCAGCCCGCGGCGCACGATGGCGGAGATCGTCAAATCCCGCCGGAACCGGTCGATGGTCATCTGTGCGTCGATCACGCGGCCTCCTGTGGCACGGCCGCCGCCGGACACGCCTGTGAGACTGCGGCCAGTTCCGGATAGCGCCGGACCAATTCTATGGCCGGAACCAGGGCCGTCGCCGCGTGCCAGTTCTCCTGCGCCCCGCGCACATCGCCCAGCATGAGTTTCGCCGCGGCCACGAGTCCCCACGCATCCGCCGTCCGGCAACCCAGGGCGCGCTTGAGCATCCCGAGCTGCTTGTCAAAACGCTCGAGCGCATCCTGCGGATGTCCCGTCTTCACATCGCGGTAAATCTCCACGAGTTCCAGCCCGGCCGAAACGCCCGCCCCGTCGCGGCGCAGGTCCATGATTGCCCGGTCGGCATCGTAGAGCCGGTCATCCCGCAGCAGCGACATCGCCCGTCCGAGCTTGAGCCCGTGGGCTGATGCGGGATCGAGGCCTTCGATCGTCAGCAGGCGTTCGTATAGTTCCACTGCGTCGTGAAAACGATGATATCGCGCCAGCGTGGCCGCCAGGAACACCATCGCCTGGAATCTCCCCTGCGGCGTCTGCGCGGGTACCGACAACAGGTGCTCGATCATGGCCGCCGCCTCGCTCCAGCGGCGAAGCTGTATCAGTTCCTCGATCGCCTCCAGGCGCTGTTGCTCCTGCTGCACCGCCCGGGCGGCGTTGAACATCACGTACATGCTTCCGGCCAGCAACGCCAGCATGGCCAGGGTGGACACGAACTCGATGATCCCCGCGCCGCTCGGCGCCTGCGAGCGGGCCACCGAACTCATGATCACCATCGTTGCCATCAGGCCCAGCCCGTACCACATCCACGCGCCGCGCCTCACCGGCTCGCTCTGCTGCACGAGCTGTTGCACATCCAGAAATTGCGGCTGCTGGTCCCGGGTCATGTGTGTCAGACTTCCAGAAGTGAGATCAGGCGTTCGGCCGAATGGCTGATCCAGTAGACCTTCCGCTGGATCATCTGCAGGAAGCTGAAGCCCTGCATCCGTCCGAAGCTGCCGGTGATGGCGATCGGCAGGATCGCTTCCGCGATCAACGCCTCGATCATCAGCCACGGCATCGCGTGAACTTCCGCATCCGACAGCAGCATCACCTCGTCGTACCCCCGGATGAAACGCTTGAACCGCGATTCGTCCACGTAGTCAGGCCACTTGGTGACGTCCTCATCCCCGCCGATGATCGAGAACTGAAGCGCCCCGTTGGCCACGTCGATGATCCGCGGCAACTGCCGCGCCGAATCATAGTCGATCACCGCGACCACATGATTGTCCCGGAAGAGCATGTTCCCCGGATGCCAGTCGGCGTGAACGTATTGTTTCGGCCAGCTTGATAGCCCGAACTCCTCGACTTTCTCGGAGGCATAGTGATACGTGTCGGCCAGATACGTCAGCAGCGCCGGCAGGCCCGGATCGGTGGACTGCAGCGCCTGCGGAATCTGCCTGATGCCCTGCTCGATGGAGGGCTGGGAGTGATACGACCCGGCCGGCGGCTGCCACTCCGACTTGAAGTCGGTCAACAGCTTGTGATAGAGCGCCAATATCCGGCCCGAGTCGAAGGTCGCCTCCAGCGTGCTTGGATACGGTTGGCCCCCGATGTACTCGAACAACTCGTAGACCGTGCCCTTCCACTGGAGCATCGAGTTGTTTTCCTTGCGCGTGCCGATCAGGTGGGGCAGGGGAAACTGCTTGGCCGCCAGAAAGAGCTGCAGCGCGTGGGCAAACGCAACCTTGTAGGCGTCGTCCTTGCCCTTGGCCCGACGCTTGAGAAGAAATTTCCCCTGCTCGCTGTGGATCAGCAGTTTGGGCGCTTTGCGCGAGCCGCGAGGATACTCCTGGATGGACGTGATCACCCCGATGTCAAAGTGCGAAAGCACGATCGCCAACTCGTCGGTGGCGAATCGCTCCCGCTGCCCGCCTACGCCGATGCTCTGGCCCGTGCTGCTCGTGGGCGAACTGAGCTGACCGGTGCCGGCCATCTGGGAGGTTGAGGACAAGGCGGATTGGATCGGAGAGACCGCCGACTGCATGCCTATAACATAAGTCACGATTGGCACAAAGGCAACGCCTGACCCCCCGAACCTGTGAGGATGGGCAAGATTGCGGCTTGACAGGAGCTGGCGGCGGATGGGGTATGAAGGTCCCGGCGCGCGGCGGGTTGCTGAAACTTAATCCTAACTCCGGGCCCATCGGTTTCACATTTGCATCGGATGCGGGTGTCGTTTCTGCTTGTTGCCCGGAGACAACGCGGTAGAATTGTGATTCGACGCAACCAGGATTCGAGGAGTCAACTCATGTTTCAACCGTCCCAAACATCCGCTCGTTCCGGTCGAACACTGACTGCGTATCAGCGCCGCGCGGGGCTGCCCGGCAGCATCGCGGGGAGGCGGGAACGACTGATGCAGCGCGCCGCCGCGTCGTTGATCGAACACCTGGAACGACGGCAATTGTTGACGGTCAGCTTTGCCGCCCCGGTCGATTACGTCACGGGCACCATGCCGGCCGCGATTGTCCTGGCCGATCTCAACGGCGACCTCGCGCCGGACATCGTGTCGGTCAACACCGCGGACAATAGCGTCAGCGTGCTGCTGGGTGATGGCCACGGCGGGTTCGGCGCGCACGCGGAGTACGCGGCGGGAAGCCTCCCTGTGGCCGCGGTTGCCGCGGATTTCAACGGCGACGGCTTTCCCGATCTCGCAGTCGCCGACTCGGGAAGCGGCATGGTCAGCATCCTCTTCAATAACACCAATGGCACCTTCGCCGCGCCCGTCAGCTACACTCTGGGCGGACAACCGCAGGCACTGGTCGCCGGGGATTTCAACGGCGATGGCCTGATGGACCTGGCCGTTGCCGTCGGGGGCCTGAACACCGTGGTGATCATGGGCAACGTCGGCGGCGGCGCATTCGTGGGCGGCGGTAGTTATCTCGTCGGACAGAACCCCTCCAGCATTGTGGCCGGCGACTTCCGCGGCGCCGGCAAGGTGGATCTCGCCGTCGCCAACCAGGGCGACGATACGGTCAGCGTGCTGCTGGACAATGGAAGCGGCGGCTTCGCTCCCGACGTCACTCTGCCCGTCGGCCGGAATCCCGACGCCCTCGTCGCCGGGGATTTTAATGGGGACAGGATGACTGACCTGGCCGTCGCCAACAACGGCGGCAACACCGTGACGGTGCTGCTCAGCACCGGTCTCGGGATGTTCGCCACCGGTGTCAATTACGCCATCGGCGCCCGTCCGGATTCGCTGGCCACCGCCGACATGGACGGCGATGGCACGCTGGATCTCGTTGCCGGCGACACCGGCGGCGGCAAGGCCGGCCACGGCGTCACCGTCCTGATCAACAACGGAGACGGCACCTTCGCCCCCGGCACCCATGTGAACGTGCCCGGAATGACCCAGGGCTTGGCCGTCGCCGACCTGGACAGCGACGGGCGCACGGACATGGTCCTGCCCAACCCCGCGCCTCCCACCCTGATCAGCTATGTCGACGTGCTCATGAGCAACCGCCCGGCGCCCGCGGTGACCATCAACCAGGCCGACACCCAGGACGATCCGACCGTCAGCTCGCCAATCAACTTCACCGTCGTCTTCAGCGCCCCGGTGACGGGTTTCACGGCCAGTGACGTCGTGGTGGGCGGCACGGCCGGCGCCAGCATCGTTGAAGTGACCGGCTCGGGCACAACCTACAATGTCGCAGTCAGTGGCATGACCCAGAGCGGTATTGTCTTCGTCAGGATTCCCCCGAACGCGGCGAGAGACATCAACAACAACGGCAATCTTCCCTCGGTCAGTACGGACAACCAGGTGACGTTCGAATACCTGGCGCCGTCGGTCACGATCAACCAGGCGGTTTCGCAACTGGACCCGACCAACCAGCCGACCATCAACTTCTCGGTTGTCTTCAACGTACCGGTCACGGGATTCGACAGCAGCGGGGTCGTGCTGGGCGGCACCGCCGGCGCCACCACCGCTGTCGTTACCGGCAGCGGACTCGCCTACAACGTGGCCGTCAGCGGCATGACCCAGCCGGGCACCGTGATCGCCACCATTCCGCCGGGTGTGGCAACAGGCGCCAACGGCTATCTCAACAACCCTTCGACCAGCACCGATAACGTCGTCGATTTCGACAATGTGCCTCCGACAGTGACCATTGACCAGGCGGCGACCCAGACGGATCCCACCAACGGATCGATCGTCACATTCACGGTCGTCTTCAGCAAGCCGGTGACCGGATTCGGCCCCGGTTCCGTGCTGCTCGGCGGCACGGCCGGCGCGACCACCGCGGCCGTGACCGGCAGCGGCACCACATACACCGTCGTCGTGACCGGCATGACGCGCCCCGGCACCGTGATCGCCACCATTCCCGCGAACGCGGCGGTCGACGTCGCGGGCAACGGAAATGACCCCTCGACCAGCACCGACAACACCGTCGTCATGAGCATCTTCACGCCCAGGTTCGATTATCTCGTCGGGCCCGCGCCCCAGGGCCTGACTTCGGCGGATTTCAACGGCGACGGCAAACCCGACCTGGTTGTTGCCAACACGGCCGGCGACACCGTCAGCGTGCTCATCAACACCGGTGGCGGCACGTTCGCGCCCCATGCCGACTATATCACCGGAAACGGCCCCACCGCCGTGGTGGCGGCGGACTTCAACGGCGACGGCAAACCCGATCTGGCCGTGGCCAATGCCGCCGGCGACACCGTCAGCGTGCTGCTCAACGCGGGCGCCGGCTCATTCAGCCCCAGGGTCGATTACGCCGTCGGCTCCTATCCCACATCCATCATCGCTGCCGACTTCAACGGCGACGGCAAGCCCGACCTGGCAGTGACCAACAACAACGACGATACCGTCAGCGTGCTGCTGAATAACGGCGACGGAACCTTCGCTCCGGCCGTTGCCTACAACGTCGGGGTCATTCCCACCTCGGTGGCCGCTGCCGACTTCAATGGCAACGGGCTGGTCGATCTGGTGGTCGCCACGCGCGACACCGGCCTCGGTGTCGGCGGCATCACCCTGCTGCAGAACACCGGCAAGGGCGGTTTCGCGATTACCTCGAGTACCCTGTTCAGTTCGTATCCCGCGTCCGTGATCACGGCGGACTTCAACGGCGACGGAACCCCCGATCTCGCCCTGGTCGACAGCGACACCAACAGACTCTGGGTCATGCTCAATGACGGTACCGGCGCCTTCAATACCACCGCGACCTACGGCACCGGCGCAAACCCTGTTTCCGTCACCTCGCTCGATTTCAACGGCGACGGGATGCCCGACCTGGCTGTCACCTGCCTCGATGGCGACACCGTCGGGGTGTTCCTCAACGACGGAACCGGCAATTTCCTGCCCGAGGTCGACTACGCCGTCGGGAGCGGCCCCCGGGCGGTGGTCGCCGCCGACTTCAACGGCGACGCCAGGACAGACATCGCCGTCGCCGACAACGGCGCCAACAAGGCGACCGTCCTGCTCAGCAACCGCGTGGCGCCGACGGCGCGCATCAGCCCCGCCACCGGCCAGGCCAATCCGACCCACGTCGCGCCCGTCAACTTCAAGGTGGTCTTCAGTGCGCCCGTGACCGGCTTCTCCGAAAGCAGCATTCTCCTCAGCGGCTCGGCCGGCGCCACCACCCTCCTGGTCACCGGCGGCGGCACAACCTACAACGTCGCCGTCACCGGAATGCAACAGAACGGCTCCGTCACCATCTCCATCCCCGCCAACGCCGTCACCGACGCCGACGGCGACGGCAACGCCGCCGTCACCGGCCCGGCCAATACCATCACCTGGGATGTCCAGGTCCCCACCGTAACCATCAACCGCCTCGCCTCCCAGCCCAGCCTCACCAGCGCTTCCCCCGTCAACTTCGCCGTGGTCTTCAGCAAGCCTGTGACCGGCTTCACCGCGGCCGGAGTCGTGCTGGGCGGAACCGCGGGCGCCACCACCGCCGTCGTCACCGGCGGCGGCATGAACTACAACGTCGCCGTCGGCGGCATGACCGGGGTCGGCACCGTCACGGCCACCATTCTCGCCGGTGTCGCCACGGACGCGGCCGGCAACACCAACCTCGCCTCCACCAGCACCGACAACACCGTTGTGTTTAACAACGTTGCGCCCATGGTCACCATCAACACGCTTCCGGAACGGCCCAACCCCACCAACCAGACCACCATCAACTTCACCGTCATCTTCAGCAAGCCCGTCACTGGCTTCACCAGCGCCGGTGTCACGCTGGGCGGAACGGCCGGGGCAACCACGGCAATCGTCACCGGCAGCGACAACGTCTACAACGTCGCCGTCAGCGGCATGACCCAGCCCGGCACGGTCACCGCCACGATTCCCGCGAGCGTGGCCAGGGACATCGCCGGCAACGCCAACCTTGCCTCCACCAGCACCGACAACACCGTCACCTTCGACAATCAGACGCTGACCGCCACCGTCGACCGGGCCGTGTCGCAGCCGGCTTCGACCAACACCTCGCCGATCGACTTCACCGTGGTGTTCAACAAGCCCGTCACCGGATTCGCCAACAGCGGCGTGGTGCTCGGCGGCACCGCCGGCGCCACCACGGCCCTCGTCACCGGCAACGGTGCGACCTACAACGTCGCCGTGACCGGCATGCAGCGGAACGGCACCGTCGTCGTCACTGTTCCCGCGGGAATGGTCGTGGACGCGGCCGGCAACTACAACGTCCCCTCGACCGGAACCGGCAACACCGTCACCTTCGACACCGTCGCGCCGGGTGCCGTCGTCCGTCGCGCCTCAGCGCAGGCGGCATCGAGCAACGCCGCGACGATCAACTTCACGGTCGTGTTCAGCGAACCGCTGGCCGGATTCGGCGCCGGCGATGTCGTCCTGGGCGGCTCGGCCGGCGCGACCGCCGCCACAGTCACCGGCAGCGGTGCGACCTACAACGTCGCCGTGACCGGAATGCAACAGAGCGGCACTGTCGTCGTCGCGGTTCCCTCGGGTGTCGTAACCGATCTCGCCGGCAACCCGAACACCGCTTCGACCGGCTCGGCCAACACGGTCGCCTTCGACAACACACCGCCGACGGCCGCGTTGCGTGCCTCGGCAATCACCGCCGCCTCGTCCAAACCGTATAAGTTCTCGGTGATCTACACCGACAACATGGCCGTCAACGCCGCGACCATCGGCAACGGCGACATCATCGTCAGCGGACCCGCGGGCCGAAGCTACAAGGTTCCCGCCACCTGGATCAGGCCCGCCACGCCGCTGGTCAGCGCCCCGTCAGTCACCGCCGGCTACAGCATCACTCCTCCCGGCGGCACGTGGAACAGCGCCGACAACGGTGTCTACACCGTGAGTCTGCAGTACAAGCAGGTTTCCGACCTGGCCGGCAACTCAATCGCAACAGGCAAGACCGGGCTGGTGATCGGCACCTTCCGCGTCGGCATCGGCGTGCGTGTCGCCGCCAGGCCCGCCGCGATCTTCTCCACGACTCCGCTTGTCGCCAGCCCGCGCTCCACCGACACCCTGTTTGCCGCGACCGCACAGAAGCCTGGCGATGTCCTGAACTGATGTCGTGGCGCCGTATAACTCCTTGAACTTCACCGGCGTGGTCGATTCATCGACCACGTCTTTTTCTTGCTCGTGGGCATCACCCGAGGGCGCATCCGAAATGCGGTTGCAGCGATCTGTCATGGTGCCGGCCATACCCTTGCCGCAGTCCCTCCCCACCGCCAGCGTTTTCCCCACGCTCTGCCCGGTTGCCAATTCCGCGGTTAACCCCCGAGCCACCCACAACTTGCATTCCCACCGTTGCGCCCAGGTGTTGCGCGCGACGGAGAATTTCCATTTTTACAAATCACACCCCCACAGCACCAACTCCACTTTTGCGCTGCGCGCTGTTGCGCGCAAAGTGCCCCGGGCGCGCAGCGCCACGGATAATATGAAGGAGCAGCATATGGTGATGCCCGCCAACGTCCTTGTTCATTCGTGCTTCGGGATTCCCTCGTCATTCGAGTTTCGGATTTCGCCATTCACTCAAGTTCACGGCTCCCTTCCAGACTCACCCGGAACCCCTCGGGACGCAGCCAGCACCCAACGGGACGGAGCGGGACTGATCGGGACGGCTTCTGGACCCGAAAAAGACACCATTCTCCGCTGTTGCCGACGCCCCTCGCCACTCACAACCCATTTCCAGCAACACCTTTATACCTGGCATGCCCCACAATCTCTGCGCCAGACTCTTTCTTCTTCGCGCCCCCCGCAACCCCGCAACCCACGCCGCGTTGCCTCAATTCGATTCTCAAGGTAAATAGAGGCCGTAGTCATGGAAACGCAACCCTGCAAACCCGGATCGCTCCGCGCCTCGCTCTCCTATCAGCCTCAGCCGCTCAAATTTGGCACCAGCGGCCGGCGCGGCGAAGTCAGCCACCTCACCCAACTCGAAATCTACATCAACGCCACGGCGGAGATCGAATACCTCCAGTCGCTCCCGATCGACGAGGGCGGTATCCAGCGCGCCCACGAGTTCTACTACGCCGGCGACCTGCGGCCCAGTTCCAGTGCCTATGTGCCGGAACAGGGCGGCCGCGGCGAAATCGCCCAGGCCATCGAGCAGGCCATCCGCGACGCGGGCATGAATCCGGTCAACCTCGGACTGATTCCCACGCCCGCCTTGACCTGCTACGCCATCCAGCGCGGCCGGGGCAGCATCATGATCACCGGCAGCCACATCCCCTTCGACCGCAACGGCTACAAAACCAACTCGGCCCGCGGCGAACTGCTCAAGAAGGACGAAGCCCCGATCAACGCCCGCGTAGCGGAAGTCCGGCAGCGGCTCTACGACCAGCCGGTCGAGGAATCGCCGTTTGGCGTCGACGGGTTCTTCAAGGGCGGCCATCGCGAGCTTTCTCCGGCGATCCCCGCCGCACGCGAGGCGTACATCAAGCGGTATACTGATTTCTTCGCCGGTCGGAATCTCAAGGGGATGCGGCTGCTCGCCTATCAGCACTCAGCCGTCGGCCGCGATCTGCTGGTCGAACTGCTGCGGCGGCTGGGCGCTACCGTAATCCCGGCCGGGCGCAGCGACACTTTCGTGCCCATCGACACCGAAGCCATCGACGCCGCACAACTGGCCGTGATCCAGCAACTCGCCGCCGAGGCATGGCGGAAACATGGCCGGATCGACGCCGTCGTATCCACCGATGGCGACAGCGACCGCCCGCTGATTCTCGCGGTCGAGCCGGCCGCCGTGCCCATGCCTTCGCCGGCCTTCGGCTGCGATGACGCAGTCGTACCCGATGGCGAGGCCCCGTGCCGCGTGCGTTTCTTCGGCGGCGATCTCGTGGGCATGGTCGTGGCCGAGTATCTGCACGCCGACGCCGTCGTCGTGCCGATCAGTTGCAACGACGCGTTGGACCGCGGCACCCTGAAGGACATCGTCGAGCCCAAGACAAAGATTGGCTCGCCCTTTGTCATCGCCGGCATGCAGAAGGCCCGCGAAAAAGGCCGCCACGCCGTCTGCGGCTGGGAGGCCAACGGCGGCTTCCTCACCAGTTGCGACATCACCCGCGACGGTCGGACGCTCGCGGCCCTGCCCACGCGCGATGCCATGTTGCCGATTCTCGGCGTGCTGTTCAGCGCCAGAGAACAGGGCCTGTCGCTGTCAGCGCTCTTTGACCGGCTCCCCGCGCGCTACAGCAAGGCCGCGTTGCTGCGGAAGTTCCCGCGGCCGACGAGCCTGAAGATCATCGAGCGATTCTCGCCCACCGAACCGGCCATCACGGACGTGGTCTTTGAGGAGCATCGCGCCAGCCTCCGAAACGCCGACGGCACCGATCTCGCCGACGAGATGCAGTCCCAGGTCATGCTCGGCGTCCGCCACGCACTGGCCGAGTTCTTCACTCCCGCGCAGGGCTTTGCCGAGATCACGCGGCTCAACTACACCGATGGCGTCCGCATCTACTTCGCCAACGGCGATGTCGCCCACGTTCGCCCCTCCGGCAACGCAGATGAGCTGCGGATCTATGCCGTGGCCGACACCCAAGCGCGGGCCGATGAGATCGCGAGCCTGGGCATTGCCGAACCCGATGGAATTCTCCGGCAGTTGGAGCGTGCAATTGTAGTGCCGCCGGTGTCCTCACCGGCGGTCGTTCCCGTCCCATCCGCGCCCCCGGCCGGTTTCGGATTTGAATCCAGTATCTACTTTCGTGGGGACAGTGCCGAAGCCACGCTCAGTCGGGCACTCGCCGAGGCCGACTTGAAAGCGCAGCGTGTCCCTTGGGGCGAGTGGCGCCGCCGACTGGACGTGGCCCGCGCGAAGTTGGAAGCGATCCTGAACGGTGCGGCCGGGCGCTCTGTGTTGCGGCTCACCGGAGTCGTCCGACACTACGAGTGGGGCGGGATCGAGTTCCTTCCGGCGCTGTTGGGCACAACGAACGCTGAGGCCAATCCGTTTGCCGAATTGTGGATGGGTGCCCATCCCAGCGCACCCGCGATGCTCAAGGACATCGGCATGCCACTGACGGGATTCGTCGAGCAAGCCGTGATCGGCGAGAACACGGCCCAACAATTCGCCGGCCGCCTTCCCTATCTCTTCAAAGTCCTCGACGCCCGCAAGATGCTCTCCATCCAGGCCCATCCGACTCTGGAGCAGGCGAAGGAAGGTTTCGCCCGCGAAAACGCCGCCGGCATCTCCCTCAAGGATCCAACCCGCAACTACAAGGACGACAACCACAAGCCGGAAGTCCATGTCGCCCTGACCGAGTTCTGGATGCTCCACGGATTCCGGCCACTCGAACAAATCGCGGCCACATTGCAGAGCATCCCCGAGTTGACTCCGCTCATGCCCGATTTCGCCGAGCGTCTGGCCGCCGCGAACAACGCCGAGACTCGCGCGTCGCTGCTCCGCAGTCTCTACGAAACAGTAATGACCATGCCGCAGGACCGTGTCGATGCCATCCTGAACCCGCTTCTCCAGCGATTGTCCGCGAGCTCTGTCCCCGATAAGAGCAACCCCGACTTCTGGGCCTTGCGCGCCGCCGAGTCTTTCCCGCTGCCCGGCGGCCATCGCGACCGCGGCATCTTCTCCATCTACCTGCTCAACCTCGTCCATCTGAACCCCGGCGAAGGAACCTACCAGCCCGCCGGGACGCTCCATGCCTATCTCGAAGGCGTCAACGTCGAACTGATGGCCAACTCCGATAACGTCCTCCGCGGCGGCCTGACGCCCAAGCATGTCGATGTGCCCGAACTGATGCGCATCGTCGATTTCTCCGACGGCCCGCCGGCCATTCTCAAGGGCGAGGCCGTGTCCCCGGCCGAGACCGTCTATCGCACGCCGGCGAAGGAGTTTGAACTGAGTCGTATCTCGGTATCGGCCGGCACGAACTTCATCGGCAGCAGGGACCACAGCGCCGACATCCTGATCGTCCTCGATGGCGCGGCGACGGTGAACGCCGGCGGCGAGAGTCTTCCGCTCAAACGCGGCGACATCGTGTTGGCCCCGGCCGGCCTGGCCTACGCCGTGGAAGGCGCCGCGACGTTATACAAAGCATCCGTTCCGCAGGGTTGATCGACCGCAGGGTCCGCTTCAGCGGACGCGGTGTGGCGTGTCCAGGGGCTTCCGCGTCCGCTGAAGCGGGCCCTGCTCTGGGCAGAACGCTAACCCGGCTTGGCCGCCGGGGGCGCCACGGTGACGTCCGCGTCTGGCAGCGGATCGACTTTCACGTCCATCCCCTTCAGGTGCTTGTCAAAGAATGTCTTGATCAGTTCCCGCACGGCCGGTTTCTGGAACACCGGACCGCCGTGGCCTCCGCTGGGGAACTTCTGCAACGTCACCGTCACGCCCGCCTGCCGCAGGGCATCGGCGAGTTCCACGCTCTGGGCGAACGGGACATGGACGTCCGCCGTGCCGTGCAGGATCAGGAACGGCGGATTGTCTTTGCCCACATAGTGGACCGGGCTGACCGCCTCGCCCTTCTGCTTGTCGGCCCCGAGATCCACGCCGATGAGTCCCGAATACGGGTCGCTCGGCGTATTGAACTTGTAGATGTTCTTGACCGTGTCCGCGGCCGCCTGGGCCATGACGGTATTGAAGTCGGTCGGGCCGTAGAAATCGCAGACGGCCTGCACCCGATCCGATTGATCCTCGTTGCCCCCAACCGGAGCAAACACCTTGGTCCCGCCGGCCGTGCCCAGCAGGGCCACCAGGT
>JBEKVL010000072.1:0-13687 GCA_049514055.1 Tepidisphaeraceae bacterium
TGCCACGTGCGTGCCACTTGACGCCGCCTCAACCCGCATCCACAATTGTGACGTTTTCAGCAAGGTGGGTATTGGGTCGTGCCATCGGGAACCGGACCATCGTCGCTGCTGCTCCTTGAATACCTCTCTGCGCAGGATGGACGCTTTCTTGAATTGCTCGTGCAGGCGACAGATCCCAAGACACTCGCCGCCGTCGCCGACACTTGGAAGAAAGACCACCGGCCGTGGGCGCGACGGCAGATGCTGGAATATCTCGATCTGCCGATGTCACATGACGGACATCCGCCGCTCGTGCGGAGGTTGTTTAAGAACGCCGAGGAAAAAGCGGATGATGAGTTGATGGGGGTATTCCTGGCGGCGTTTGATGGGATGGTTCGGCGGCAGATCAAACGACGCACAAGCTACGACTGGAAGAAACGCACAAGTTCCTTCACCGAGCGCCTCTTCACGCCGGCAGACGGCCTCAGACTCTTCTCGTTGAAGACGCGTCAATACCTCCGCCGGCGCGCCTGGCGCTATTTCCGTCGCCTGGCCCACCGCAAACCGCCCGACTACATCGCCGCCGTCGCGCTCGGACTGCAGCGCTACCGCGATGAAGACCTTGCCCGCGGCGAGAACATCCTCGACTGCTGGGGCCTCATGCATGCCTGCTTCTTTTCCCACCCGGCCATCCGTATCGGCGTCAGCCATGTGAATTTGGTGGCCGGGCACAGCCTCGCCGAACTGTCGGCCGCGCCGTATCTGCCGAAGTTGTGGAAGACACCCCAGGCGGCATCCGTGCTGCTGGGCCTTGTCGCCACAGCCCGTTCGCGTCTCGTGCGCGTCTGGGCCATGCAACTTCTGCGGGCCGACCACGCGGCCAATCTGGCGCAAGTCCCCGTGAAGCAGTTGCTCGGCCTGCTCGATCACGCGGACGAAGAGGTGCAGCAGTTCGGGGCCGAGTTGCTGGAGAAGGCGCAGGGACTGGAAACACTACCGCTGGAAACCTGGCTGGCGATGCTCGGCACGAAGAACCCCGCCGCGCTGGCCGTGATCTGCGAGCTGATGCGAAAACATGTCAGCGCCAATCGCCTCGATCTACGTGGGCGGATCAACCTGGCCATGTCTCGCGCCACGCCGGTGGCACGGCTGGGATTTGAATACCTCAAAACCTCGACGATCATTACTGCGTCCGACCGCGACGCCGTTGCCGGACTGGCCAGCGCTCGCTGCGAGAGCATCGGCCGGGAACTGGCCGCCTGGGCTCTGCGGACCGTCGGCGAGAAGACAGTCTACGCAACCGACCACATCGTGCCGTTCTTCGACAGCCTGAATGCGGGCATTCGCGCAGGCGCATGGGCATGGCTGGCGCCCGAGTCGGCTGGCTGGGGCGATTCTTCGCTCTACGCGAGGCTGCTGGAGACACCGTATGAAGACATCCGGCTGAAACTTGTGGAGTCGCTGGAAACGCGATCCGGTCTGCCCGGCGCTGGGGCGAAAGACCTCTCGGCCATCTGGTGCGCCGTCCTGCTCGGTGTCCATCGCGGCGGCCGCCACAAGCTCAAGGCCCTGCGCCAGATCGCCGAGGCGCTGGAGCGCGAACCGAAACATGCGGAGATGCTGCTGCCCGTGCTGGCCATTGCGATGCGATCGGTGCGAGCGCCGGAGGCGCGAGGCGGTCTGGCCGCCGTGGTCGGCGTGGTGGAACGCCGGCCGGAGACACAGGCCATTGTCGAGAAGCATTTCCCGGAGTTGGAACTGGCGGTGGCCCATGCATGAGGCGAGCCGACAAAGTGGGGCCAGCGTCCTCGCTGGCCATCCGGAAGCGTCGATCGTCTGGCACTCATGGCCAGCGAGGACGCTGGCCCTACTTGCAGAAAGGCGCGAATGCAGGTGAGCCTCGCCTATTTTGGCCGCAGCGGGGTCCGGAGCGATGCTTCCGGCCAGACGTTCAGCCTTGCGCCCAACCTTTCCCGCGAGGCCGTCGCCTTCAACGCGCCGTTGCTCAAGCCGCTGCGCTTCCGCGAGGCCATGTCCTCGCTGCACGATGTCGTCATCAGCGACCTGCGCTACAAGAAGAAGGACAAGACGTCGTATCGCGAATGGAAGCAGAAGCAGCAGGATCGTGAGCAGCAGGTCCACACCGAAACCGTCCGCACGCTGCAAGAACAGGTGCAGGCAACGCACGGCGTATCGCCCGACCTTGAAGAACGCTACGACACCGCTCGCCGCCAATACTGGAATGCCCGGCAGGAATATTCGGACCATCTCCGGCGGCACGATGTCGAACTGTGGCGCATGCTCATGCCGTGCGATCCGGTGGTGACCGTGGCCGAGGACGTGGTGTTTTTCGAGTGTTTCTCGGCCGACGAATCGAGCTACGGCTGCCTGACCGTCAACCGCGACGACGGCTTCGGCCCGGCCGACTCGGTAAAACTCGGCACCACCAACGTGGACTATTCTTGGGATCTCTACAACCACTTTCAGGCGTTGCGCTCGTATCGCCACACGCGCTTCCGCATCGACCCCGAAGGCTTCGAGGTGCGCACCAAAGGCCACGAGAACTACCGCGAGGAAAAGATCGACCTGCAGCAGGGCTGGCTCAAGGGATTCATGCAGTTGCAGCAGTCGATGGGCCTGCCCATGACTCGCGTCCCTCTTTCGCGCGAGGCGATCTACTCGATCCTGGCATTCCTCAAGCGACACCGCTCCGAGCGCAGCCCGCGCGGCGTGCGGTTTGAACTGCTGCCCGGCAAGAGTCCGCGCGTCGTGCTCGAACCCTGGGAACAACCGATCGACTCGCACGGAACCATTTACGACGGCCCGCCCGTGCCGGCCATTCGCACCTGGGGCCGGCGGCGGCTGCTGTCGCTGGCCCGCGTGCTGCCGCTGGCCGAAAAGTTCGAGGTCTATCTGCTGGGTACCGGCCTGCCGAGTTTCTGGGTGGCGAGCATGGGCGAGATGCGGCTGACGCTGGGCCTGTCCGGCTGGACGGCCAACGACTGGACCCGCGCCTCGGCCATGGAACTGATCGCCCCGCCGGCCCGGGCCACGCCGCCGCAGATCACCCTCGTCGGTGAATTCATGAAGAAAGCACGGGCGGCCGTACTGGCGAACGTTGCCGGCGGCTGCCATCTGACGGACGATGTCGCGGCCGCGGCGCTGCGGCATCTCGCCTATTCCGGCCAACTGGCCGCCGACCTGTCGGCCGGCGTTTACCGCTGGCGACAGATCATGCCGCAGATCATGGGCGAAGCCGAAATGGGCGGCGAACACCCGGAACTGGCGGCCGCCAAGGAACTCATGGCCCGCCGCCCCGTGAAGCTCGAATCCCGCGAGGCCGGCCCGGGCGGCAGCGCCATCCTGATCGGCAACATCGACAACATGCCCGTCGAGGTGGTGCTCGATGCCGAGCGAAACGTCAAACGCGGCAAGTGTTGCTGCGAATACTACAGGAAGTTCTCATTGCGAAATGGTCCGTGCCGGCACATGATCGTGCTGAGGAGGTTGTCGATGGCATGAATGCGTCCCGATCGCGAAGCGGATCGGCGGGAAACAAGCCGGCTTGCTGAGACCATCTCTGCGGTGTTCCGCCGCGGGTGCGATTGGCCTGTCATGCTTCCCCAGGACCGTTGCTCGTTTTGGGCCGCACGCCCGATTTGTGTGCGACCAAGACGACTCAAGAGTCTCGCCCACAAATCGGGCGTGCGGCCCTTGAGTGAACGATCCTGGTCCGCCGTACGAAGTCAGTCCGTCGGCCCAGCCCCCGCCGATCCGTTTCGCGATCTGGACGTCGCCGTTCGGAGTTCACGCTTCAGCGTGTCTTCGTGTGAGTATTCGTAAAAGACACGCTGAAGCGTGAACTCCGAACAAAGATGGTGGCACGGGCATCCTGCCCGTGTCTTGCGGTGACCCGCAACACCGTTCGATCATTGGAGACAGGAACGTACAGGCAATGACATGTTCGACTGGCTGAAAAAGCTCCTCGGTGGCCAAACCCCGGCCCAACCGTCGCAATCGCGGCCGGTCCCGCCACCTCCACGGCCCGTCCGCCCCGGCGCCTATTCGCCGCCACCCATGACGGCCAAGCCAGCGCCGCCCGCGTCTCCGACACAACGTCAACCTACACCGCGCCCGCCGCGTGCCTCGCCCTCACGTCCCCAAGATCAAACCCTCAACCTCGACCCCGGCGCCTTCACGCCGCTCTCACCCGAACAAGTCCGCGCGCAAGCAAGAGATATCACCTTCAACTTCCTTTTCGGCCGCCGCGACCTCATCCCCCCCGTCACCGACCCGCGCACGCTTCTCATCGACCGCGCCATGGTCGGCCAGGGCCTCATCGCCCCCGATGAACTTCAGCGCATCCACGCCGTCGGCGAAGAGATGGACGCCGTCCGTCCCGATTTCGCCGTCATCCAGGAGAAAGCCCGCCAGGCCGTCCGCATGGACCGCGAGGCCCGCCAAGAGCTCAAGGCCCGGAAGAAGGCCGAAGCCGCCGCCCGCAAGGAAGCCCACACTCAGGCCGTCGCCCAGCGCAAAGCCACCGACATCATCTTCCTCGGCCGCGGCGTCTCCAAAGGACTGGCCGATCACACCGCCAACGTCGAGCGCCTCGCCGCTCTGGAACTGCCCGTTCTGGCCACGCCCACGGATGTGGCCAAAGCCCTCGGCATCACCATCCCCAAGCTCCGCTGGCTTGCGTTTCATTCCGAGGCCGCGTCCGTCACCCACTATGTCCGCTTCACCGTCCCCAAGCGTTCCGGCGGCCGCCGCGAACTGGCCGCCCCGCACGAGGAACTGGCCGCCGCCCAGGAGTGGATTCTCACGAACATCCTCAACAAGATCCACATGCACGATGCCGCCCACGGCTTCATCACCGGCCGCAGCACCGTTACCAACGCCACGCCCCACGTCGGCCGGCAACTCATCGTCAACGCCGATCTCAAGGATTTCTTCCCCACCATCACTTTCCACCGCGTCGCCGGCCTCTTCCGTCACCTCGGCTATTCCCCAGCCGTCGCCACGATCCTCGCGCTGCTCTGCACCGAATGCCCTCGCCGCACGGTGGTGTATGCCGGCAAGACCTATCACGTCGCCACCGGCGATCGCGGCCTCCCGCAGGGCGCCTGCACCAGCCCGGCATTGTCGAACATGGCCGCCCGCGGGCTCGATCGCCGCCTGGCCGGCATCTGCGGCAAACTCGGCTGGACCTACACGCGCTACGCCGACGACCTCACCCTCTCGGCCGACGGCGACGCCACCGGCAAAGTCGCCTATCTCATGGCCCGCCTGCGTCACATCGCC
The DNA here is from genome assembly GCA_049514055.1 of Tepidisphaeraceae bacterium. Lineage (GTDB taxonomy): Bacteria > Planctomycetota > Phycisphaerae > Tepidisphaerales > Tepidisphaeraceae > JANYKD01. Next base: position 5,284 of record JBEKVL010000072.1, read on the forward strand.
CAGGATGAAGGCTTCGAGGTCAACGAAAAGAAAACCCGCGTGCAGCGTCCGAGCATGGCCCAGACCGTCACCGGCATCGTGGTCAACCGCCGTCCCGGCGTCGATCGGCAGACCGTTCGCCGTCTCCGGGCCATCCTGCACCAGGCCGGCAAGACGGGGCTGGAATCCCAGAACCGCGAGAAACTCCCCTACTTCAAAGCCTGGCTTCGCGGCATGATCGACTACATCCACATGGTCAACCCCGCCCAGGCCAAACCCCTCCGCGACGCATTCATGGCCGTGGCCGGGCAATGAAACTCCATGCCCGCCGGCCGACGAACAACTCGGCTATGCTGCCGCCGCCACCTCAACAAACTCATGCTCGATCCGCCCAGCCTTTGCCCGGCACACGAAGAACCCTTTCTCCGGCGTGCGGTCGTGGTTGGAGGCGGCCAACGAGCAGCACTTGCCGGTGCTCAGCAGCATGCCGTCCTTGCGTGATTCCGTCTGGCCATGGTAATGGCCGGAAAGGACGGATCGCAGGTTGAACTCCTTGAACCGGGCCAGCATCTCATCCCCGTTTTTCAGCCGATAGATCGACCGCACCTTCTCCAGAAACAACCTTGGATCAACGCTGAATCGCCTGGCGAGTTCGAAGATATGTGTTTTGCTCAGGGCTCGCTTGGAGTGCAGGATCTCGGAGGCGACTCCCTTGCTGCCCAGCAGGGTGCCCAAATCCGTCACGCTCATATCGTTAACTTTCTCCGGCTTTGTCTACGGTGGCTCGACGGCTCATCGCGAATCCTTTCATGTGTCTATGCCGCGTGCGTATCGAAGAGAGTCGGTGTCGGATGCGCGTCGCTAAGTTCGCCATGCCGCCGAGTCAGATCCACTGCTGCCGAAGGACTCCCGCCAAAACGGAACTTTCCCGCCACGACGTAGGACGGTTCAATCTCGAATGCCAACCAGCGGCGTTCTTCACGCTCCGCAGCCTCGCCCGTGGTCAGGGAGCCTGCAAAGGGATCGAGGACGAGATCGCCCGGATCGGTCAGGAAACGAATGACCGAAGCAGCCTATGAGGCTAGAGACTATGAGTAGTACTTGGCGTGAATGATGTGGGATGTCGGTGTTGTGACCTGGGTTGCTGAACTCCAGCCCATCGCCCGCTACAATACCCCCGTCAAACACATGCTCATGTCCGAACCAGATCCCCATCTACAGCCCCTCGAACTGGCCGAGGCCACCGACTTTGTCGTCCCCGAGGACCAGCGCCCCAGGATGCCCGAGCCGCTGCCGGTGCGCCTGGTCGCCGTGGCCGACGTGCATCTGCCCGCGCAGGCCGAGCTCGAGAAACAACACGACGACTTCTACTGCGGCCTGCTCAAAATGGTCCGGGACGAACCTCGCGAGCAGCGCATCTACCGGGCGGACAACCACCGCGTCGTGTTCGAGCTGGGGGAAGGGTTGATCCAGCGCGATTCCTGCCGGCCGCTCGGGGTGGAGATCGACTCGCTTGCCCAGTTCGAGGCCGGCCTTGTCGAACGTGAGATCGAGTATGAACGACTGCGGGGAATCGTGCCCGGCGTCGAGAGTATTTTCGTCATGGATCCCTCGGGCAACTGGGTGGAAGTGATGGAGATACGGCCGGTGTGACAAAAGCATTCTCTTGAAAGTATGATGCGCCCATGATCGACACATCAGACTTCCGCGCCAAGCAGAACTACCGCCTGTGTTGCTGGGTCGCCTGGCTCGTTCCGGTCTGTCTCGTGCCGCTGCCGGCACGCGCGGAGTGGGGCAACTTGCCGGAGATGCACGGCTACGGCCAGTGCTTCGGCGTCGAGCCCAAGCCGAGAGATCCGGCGTTCAGGGCGACGATGCTCGAGTCGTCGGCGCCGGGCAATGTCTTTCACGAAGGCGAGCAGCCGCGGTTTGTATTTCAGATTGAGAACCCGACCGCCCAGCCGCTGGCCGCCAAGGGCAAAGTCGAGATCATCCGCTACGCGCAGGTCTCGTTTCCGAACGACCAGTGGTATCCCGATCTGAAGAAACTCGAAGCCGTCGGCTCGCAGGACATCGAAGTCAATCTGGCGGCCAATGCGTGGGTCAATCTCACGATCGAACCCAAGACACCCGAAACCAAGGGCGGATACGGATTGGTGGTCGACCTGGGTACCGGCCGGCGGGCCTTTCTGACCAGCTATGTGCGAACCTTCAAACCCAGCCTGGAGCGCGTGCAGTTTCCCAAGCAGTCGCTCGAAGAAATGCCCGCGCCGATCCTCGAACGCCTGGGCGTGCAGGCCATTCGCTGGGGCGTGTCGTACCACAAGAACGGTTCGCCGGAATACCAGCGGCAATGGGATCGCATCAGCCGCGAGCTGCGCGAGTTCCACGAACACAAGGTCACAGTCGTCGCCGAGGTCGGCGCCGGCAACCAGAGCCAGCCGCTGGGCCGCGGCCGGCCGCATCTCGATGAGAACGGTTTCATGAAGGAGGGCGAAAAGGAAGACATGGTCTGGCTGCCCGAGTTCGATGACGACTACCAGCAGTTCTGCTACAAACTGGCCGCCGAATTTGGCTGGCCCAAGGGTCCGATCACCGGGCTGAAACTGTGGAACGAGCCGTGGGAAGGCCTGTCGATCTCCGGCTGGGGCGCGGATGTGCTTCGCTACCGCGAGCTTTACAAGCGGATGGGCGATGCCGTGTTCAAAGCGCGCCGCGAAGCCGGGGCCGACGTGCTCATCGGCGGCTGCGATTCGTCGGCCAACACCATCGACAAGCTCTTCGGCGACAACTGGGACGAGTGGCTGCCTTATCTGGATTTCTGCTCGATCCACTACCAGGGGTTGTCCGCGCCGGTGCTGTTTCCGGCCTGGAACAACCGCAAGCACTACAAAGGCCGCGTGCTGATCTGGGACACCGAGTCCTGGGTGGCCAATGCTGACGACCGCTTCGCCGGCGTGGTGGCTGCCAACCGGGCCGCGGGCTACGACCGCTCCATGGGCACGCTCAGCCGCAACGCCGTGTCAACATTGAGCCACAACCGCGTCGAGTATGACAATATTCGCGCACCCGAGGGCAGGAAGCGCGTCGAACGGCTGATCGAATCGCGCCCGCTGGCGGCCGCCTACGGGGCGGCCCAGCACTTCATCGGCGAGCGCGAATTCCGCGAGATCCTCTTCACCAACGGCCTCCCCTGGGTCTTCACTTTCGCCGGGCTCAAGGGCAACGTGGACGATGGCACGGTTGTAGTGGTGGGCGACCTGGCGACGCTGTTTGAAAAAGGGACGCCGCTATTCAACGGCGTCCGCAGTCTCGACGAAGTCCGCGCCAAAGACGCTCTGCGCCGCGAATTGGCGGCCATGAAACCCGGCGACCCCGGGCGCGCTGCGCTGCTCCGCAAACTCAACCAGCCGCGCCCGCTCACTGGCGCCAGGCTGGTGATCGACGCCGGCAACTCCCCGTTTGTCCTCTTCGATTCCTACGGCAACCCGGTGCCGGCCCGTGACGGGCGCATCGAAGTCCCCCTCGACGAGAAGGGGCACTTCCTGCGCGCCGACCCGGGTGTGGCCGGGAGCTTCGACAAGTTGCTGGCGTCCATCCGCAGCGCCCGCGTGGAAGGCATGGAGCCGATCGAGATCATCGCCTTCGACCTCGTCCGGCCGATCGAGCAGAGCCCCGTGCTACGGCTGCGGCTCACCAGCCAGCACAACCAGCCGATCACCGGCCGCCTGAGCGTGGAAATCGGCGAGTTGATTGCGGAGTATCCCGCCGAGCTGTCGTTCGCTCCCCGCGAGCAGAAATGGATCGACGTGCGCGTGTCGGGCAAGGCGCGGGCAGACAACACGTATCCGCTGTTCGTCAGTTTCGACGCCGGCTCGCTCGGGTTGGCCATTCATCAGGAAGCGATGCATGTGAACTGGATCAGCCGCCGGACCATCACCGTGGACGGCAAGCTCGACGACTGGAACGGCGTTCTGCCGCAGACAATTGTGACGGATGCCGCGGCCGAGCAGTCTTTTGAAGAGGCGATGTACACGCCGTTCGCCAAGTTCACGCCCGGCAAGGCCGGCGGCTTTGCCGCGGGCTTCATGGCCTGCGACGCCGATTTCTTCTACTTCGCCGCGCGTATTGCCGATGACACGCCGCATCCGGGTGCGCCGCGATTTGCGAACCGCGACGAGGATGCGGACTTTTATCCGGCGGTCTCCTATTCGCGCAAAGGCGGGAGGGTGACCGAGTACCCATGGCCGAAAGGCGTGCGCAGGTTCAGCTATCGCCGCTGGCCGTTCGTGCCGAGCGGCATGCCGCAGCAATCATTCGACAATGTGCTGCTGGCCTTCAACGCCATTCCAGCGGAGGAGAAGGACTGGCTGACGCACCTGCCCGGCCGCATGTCCCGGTTCATCTGGTACAAGAGCACGGACTATGAATATGCTCTGAACAAGGTGGCCGACCAGTCCGGCGGCGGCACGGAGATCTGGCGTCTACTGGCCCCGGGAATGCCGTACAAACACTTCTTCCCGCGGCAGCCGAAACATCGGCTGGAAGGCGCTGTGACGGAAGGCAAGCTGGTGGTCCGGTACGAGGATGGTCTCAGGCTTGTCGAGTGCGCGTTGCCGTGGCGGGAAATCCCGGATGTGAAGAAACGCCTGGACGCCGGCCAGACCGTGAAGGTCAACTTCCGCGTCAACCACGATACCCGCAGCCCGGACATGACGCTTTCCATGGGTCGCAGTGCGGCCGAGGGAATCAGCCACAGCTTTCATCCGAACTGGATTCGCCAGTCTCCCAACGAACTGGAGTTCGGTTTCGAGAAATGACCCCATGTTTCGCGGAAGACCCATCATCGGCATCGTCGGCGGCATTGGCAGCGGCAAGAGCTGCGTCGCCTCGCTCTTTCGTGAACTTGGCTGCATGGTCATCGACTCCGACCGATGCATTGCCCAGGCCTATGAGCAGCAAAATGTGCAGCAGACTCTTGTCCAGTGGTGGGGTCCGGGGATGCTGGAGGCCCCAGGCCGGGTGAACCGCAAGGCGGTTGCCGACAAGGTCTTTGCCAATCCGGCCGAACGACAGCGTCTCGAGGGGTTGTTGCACCCGCTGGCCTCACAGATGCGCGATTGGCAGATGGCCTCGGCCGATACGCAAACCGTGGCGTTCGTGTGGGATGCGCCTTTGCTCATCGAGGCCGGTTTGGCGAGCCAGTGCGATGCCATTGTCTTCGTGGATGCCCCCGAGGAGGTCCGCATCCGGCGGGTCATGGAGACCAGGGGGTGGACCCGGGAAGAATGGCAACGGCGGGAAAATAATCAAACCCCACTGGACAACAAGCGGGAAATAGCTAAATTTGTTATCTGCAACACCGCCGGTCTGGACGAGGTTCGCTCTCAAGTCCGCCACGTGCTCTCCCGAATTGTCGCTGAGATACACGGCAGGGAACGCCCGAAGGTTTAACCGGCAAAGACTCCGACTCCTTAGAGGAACTGTTCACGTCAGAGTCCGCCCAGGACAACTTCCCCGGGCTGGAAATCAGTTGAATCTCCCCACCCCTTTTGGAGGCCCATACCAATGGCCAAGAGCTCCAGGCGACGCACGCCCCACGAAGACGCAGACTCAATCGGCAATACCAAGACCGAGGGCGCAGAATCGTCTGCGGCCGCAAAGTCGCATCGCTCCCAGAAGGCCCACCGTTCCCAGCACCAGCGCGATCGCCAGGACCGGCCGGATACCCAGCCGGAAGGCGCCACGGCCCAGGTCGTGGCCGACGAGCCGGAGGTCGCGGTGGCCGACGATCTCTTCGTGCCGCAGCCGGAACCTGTGGTCGCTGTCGAGCCGCCTCCGCAAGTTCCCGCTCCCGCCGTGCGCCCGGCCCCGGTGCTTCCGCCAGCCCCTGTTGCCCCGCCTGCCCCCGCGGCTGCGCCCGCGCCAGTGGCCGCTCCCCTCCAGCCTGCTGCGCCGGCTTCCGTGCCGCCGACCGCTGCCGGCAATGACGTTGCCGTCATCGACGCAGAGACCAATGCCAAGTACGAATCCGTCAAGGGGGGCAAACTCTACATCCGCGACCTCCAGAAGATGGAAGTTCACCAGCTTCATGAGATCGCCCGCTCCGATGGTATACAAGACTACATCGGCATGAAGAAGCAGGATTTGATCTTCCAGATCCTGCGCGCCCGCATCAAGCAGAATGGCCTGATGTACGGCGAAGGCGTGCTGGAAATCCTGCCCGATGGCTTCGGGTTCCTGCGTTCACCCGAATTCAACTACCTGCCCGGCCCCGATGATATCTACATCTCTCCATCCCAGATCCGCCGGTTCGGCCTGCGCAACGGCCACGTCGTCCAGGGCCAGATCCGCCCGCCCAAGGAATCAGAGCGGTATTTCGCGCTGCTCCGTGTCGAGGCGATCAACGGGGAAGACCCCGACCGCATCACCGAGATTACCAATTTTGAAGATCTCACCCCCTTCCACCCCAACCGCCGCCTGGTCCTCGAGGCCGACCCCAAGGACCTGAACATGCGGATCGTCGACCTGGTCACGCCCATCGGCAAGGGCCAGCGCATGCTCATCGTCGCCCCGCCGCGCACCGGCAAGACCGTGCTGCTCCAGAAGATCGCCAACGCCATCACCAAGAACCATCCCGAGTGCGTGCTGATCGTCCTGCTCATCGACGAACGCCCCGAAGAAGTCACCGACATGGAGCGCAACACCAAGGCCGAGGTCGTCAGCTCGACCTTCGACGAACCGGCCAGCCGCCATGTGCAGGTGGCCGAGATGGTCATCGAGAAGGCCCGCCGCTACGTCGAATTCGGCCGCGACGTGGTGATCCTGCTCGACTCGATCACCCGTCTGGCCCGCGCCTACAACACCGAAGTGCCGCACTCCGGCAAGATCCTGACCGGCGGCGTGGACGCCAACGCCCTGCAAAAGCCCAAGCGGTTCTTCGGCGCCGCCCGCAATCTCGAAGAAGGCGGCTCGCTGACGATCCTGGGTACGGCGTTGATCGACACCGGCTCGAAGATGGACGAAGTCATCTTTGAAGAGTTCAAGGGCACCGGCAATGCCGAGTTGCACCTGGACCGCCGCCTGGTTGACAAGCGCATCTGGCCGGCCATCGACATCAACGCCTCCGGCACCCGCCGCGAGGAATTGCTGCTCGATCCGAAGGAACTCGAGCTGGTCTACCGCCTCCGCCGCGTGCTCTCCGACATGAACCCGGTGGAAGCCGTAGAACTGCTCAAGGGCCGTTTAGAGAAGGTGCCGAGCAACGCGCAGTTCCTGATGTCGATGAATCTGGATTGAAAGTAGGGCCGGCGTCCTCGCTGGCCTTCTTCACCGAACGGCGAGTTTCGCCAATCAGGGCCAGCGAGGACGCTGGCCCCACTTGCAGAGCAGTCTCGACCGGAGTGCAACCCTGCAATGCCTGCACGCTACGCGATACAGTACGCACGCGAGGCCGCGAACGACGTTCGCGGCCTCCGTCCGTATGACCGTGCCAGAATCCTGTCGATGGTCGAAGAGCATCTCCGGCACGACCCGATGAGAATCAGCAAGAGCCGCATCAAGCAGATGCTCCAACCATTTTGGAGCCAGTTTCGGCTCCGAGTTGACGATTTCCGGGTATACTATGATGTGGACGAGGAGCAGATGATCGTGTCTGTGCTGCGTGTGATCGAGAAGGGTTCCTCTGGCGCGCCGACGGAGAACGCCGAATGAAAACAGTAACTTGGACAAACGAATCGTCGGTGGCGGATGTGCTCACGCAGGGCGAGCAGGAAGAAGTTATTGTCTTGAAACATGGCCACCCTGTCGCCATCGTGGCGCCCTTCGATGAGGACGATCTGGCGTGGTTCGCCCACGAACGCGATCCCGCCTTCATCCAGTCCATCGCGCGCGCCAGGTCGCAAGTAGCGGCCAACGATGTGCAGAGCCAAGAGGATTTAACGCGGGAATTCGGGCTCTAGCCGCGCTCAGCGCCGTTGTGGTGGTCTGCTGTGATGGCAACATCGCCGGCGCTCTTAGTGGGATCCATGTAATCGCTGTGCGGCCCTGCCATGAGCACCTCACACACCGAAATGATTTCCCAGCTTCAGTCTGCATGTCAGTCGCAGGGCATCGAGAGGATTGTTCGAGGCCGTCGTGTCGTGGGGCTCTTGATAGAGAAAGTGGGGATCGACCTGATCGAGAAGCTGGCCTATGCCAATTTACCGCTCCTCGACGATGACTGGGAGTATCGCAGACTGGGGGAGTTGTTCGCTACCAACCACCAGGACGAGGCGTTGCAACGGCTGATCGCATTTGGCCTCAGCTCGACTTTTGCCACGTTTGGCGGTCAGGTTTGACGACACAACTCGTCCAGCAGCAGAGCGCGGAAACGGGGCGGGAGTTTCGACACGACGGTATGGAACATCGTCTGTTTCAAAATCGT